>CAJQOX010000081.1 GCA_905480075.1 uncultured Aureispira sp.
GATTATGTTTGGGGATAATGCCTTCATGAGTACGGAATACAGGGGAAAAAGCGCCCAGTTCTATATGTCTTTTTAGTAATTTTTTTCCTCTGTGCATTTGAAATAAGCCGCCGAGCTTCCAAAAGCCGGCAAAGGCGCCAACATCTGCATGATTGATAGACATACCGCAAATACCACTGGAAGTCAGGGCAGGAACTATGGATCGTAAACCATCATTTTTTTGCCAGGAAGTCATCTGATCACCCGCCCAATAGAAGGTGCTGTATTTACTGCCTCCAGAAAAGGAAGAGCGAGAGAAAAAGGCAACTTCCCCTGATTTTCCAGCTTCTTCAATGGCTTCCCGATTCACTCTTGCCCATTCTACCGGGTATTGGTTGTGGAAATCTTCGGCAGAAACACCACTATGTAAAACAGCATCCCAGGGCAAGGCTTCCCCAAAATCAGCCATCCATCCCTCCAGGCCATTTTCTATCATGTTCTTTTTGATAATGTTTTTAATCCAGGTACAGGCCTCTGGATTGCTCAGGTCAATCAGCCCTACTTTGAACCCGGTCATCTGAATGACATAGGTTTTGTGGTCGTGGTCCTTTACTAAATAGCCTTTTTGATCGGCCTCTTGATATAATATACCATCATTGGTCAGCATAGGATTGATATAGCCCAAGACAGCAATGCCTCTGTCTCTCATTCGGGAGCAGAACTTTTTGAAATCCGGATAACGATTTTCATCCGCCTGCCAATACCAACGCAACTGATCGCCTACAAAAGTCCTGCGTCGTCCTACCCAATCCTGAATCCAGATGGCGGATATAGACGTGCCTGCCTTTTCCAGGCTGTCGACAATGGATTCTACAATAGCACTACCGCCTTGCAAGCCGACTACTGTGCCATAAGCCCACTCAGGCAATTGAGGCAATCGGCCATTGGCCAGAGTATAAGCTTCTATTTGATCCATAGGTTTGGGATATTGACGCAAACAGAGTTTTATCTGATGGTCCCATACTTCAATTTGAGTACTTTCTTTTTTACTGAAATCAAAAATAGAACGACAGCTATTGCGCAATTCTAGAGAATAGCCTTGGTCGGAGATATAGAAAGGAATGGGGGCATAAGTGCTCAAAGGGGTACCGCCTGCAATTTTCAGATTGGCAATCGCTGTAATCGGTTGGTCGCCGGCACCAATTCCTTGTTCCTCTACCCATATAGGTACCTTCTTGCCTTTCAGGTTGCTGTGTGTGTATTGTTCTCCCATTCCAAAGATCATTTCTTCCTTTGAGCTATTCATCCTAAAAAAAATTCTGTTATAGCTGCTGTCGGATAATTGGACATGAAGATTGATCGTGTTTTTATCTTTTGCTGTCAGTACCATACTATAATTGACCATGCAAAGCTTTCCCTGGATCTCTATATTATCTGCTTTTTGAAGAATAGTATCTACCCTGAATTCTTTACAACGGTTCTGGTATTTTTCTTTGAATTTAAAGAAACCATAGACTTCTTTTACCCTTGCGGAAGATTGCCCGATTTGCAGAAAGGGTATTTCTTTGTCCAGAGTGAGTATAGGGTAAGAATTATCCTCGAGAAAAAATTCCCATTGATATTTTTGCTCTTTTAAGGTGATCAATGAATTTTGCCCGCAAAGAGAAAAACAGTAAAGGGTAATTAGAATAGTTTTAAAAAATTTGATAAACATATTCTTAAATTTTATATGATTATATAGTATAAGAATTAATCGGAAAGAAATTATATACTTTTTTCTGGTAAATTTAAGCTAAGTTTGCTAATAATCGAATTTGAGGGAAATCATGTTTATAAAAATCTTCTAATCGTCGTCTAATTATTTTTAATCTCTTGTAATTTATAGTGGTTTTAAGAGAAAAATCGAAGCTTTGGTTTTAAATCATAAAGGGATTTTGTATATTATTTTATGTAAATTTTTACTGTTTCCGATAATTTATTTAAAATTCCGATCTTGAAAAATAAAAAAATACTGACCCCGCAGGAAGAAAAGGACCTCTACAAAATGATGACCTGGGCACCCCGGGTGGTGGGCTATGTCTTTTCCGGTATTGGAATTGCGCGTTTTGACCCGGGGGTGGTGAAGGACTGATTGTTTTTTCATTTTAACGCTATTCAATTTTCCTATTTTTCAATTTGACAAATTCTTTTCATACCTTCCATCATAATATTCTGTTGATCAAATAAAAATCATGAAATTTCTCCTCCTTTCCCTGATTATAATTTCCTTTTTTGCCTGTTCAAACCCAAATAATAATCCTGCTGAAAAAACAGTGGTACAGGATACTATTCCCGAAAAGGACAGCATCCACCGCATCAAACTTTCTTTTGTGGGCGATATTATGGGGCATGGCAACCAGATCAGATCGGCAGCGGGTTCTCCTGCAAACTTCAAGTCGAAGGATATGAATGATTTTGATTATGCCTCCTGCTTTCAGTATGTAAAACCTATTTTCGAAGAGGCAGACCTCATGATTGGCAACCTGGAAATGACGCTCAGCAATAAGGGCAAATATTCAGGCTACCCGATGTTCCGAACACCCGATGCCTTTGCCTCCTATCTCAAAGATGCGGGCTTTGATATTCTCACTACCTGCAACAATCACTCGAACGATGGTTTTATGTATGGGATTGAACATACGATAGATGTGCTCGATTCGCTGGGAATTACACATACCGGGACCTTCAAAAATCAAGAGGAAAGGGACAGCCTTTATCCGCTGATAGTGGAAAAAGAAGTGGACGGAACTACTTTCAGACTGGCATTTATCAATTATACTTATGGCACGAATGGTATTCCTACTCCCGAACCGGCGGTGGTGAACCTTATTGAGAAGGAATTGATGTTGGCAGATATTGAACTGGCCAAAAAAGCGAAGCCGGATATGATCATTGCCATCACACACTGGGGCAACGAATATTGGCTCGACGAACACAGCAGTCAGGTGCGCACCACAAAATTGCTCTGGGAAAATGGGGTGGATGTGGTCATCGGCGCCCACCCGCACGTAATAGAACCCATCAAAACAGATACGCTATGGAATACGGACAGTACGGATTTTACCGAGAAACTGGTCACCTACTCCCTCGGCAATTTTATCTCCAATCAGTACCGTCCCAATACGGATATCGGCCTGATCTTCGAACTGGAACTGGTCAAAAATTCCAAATCCAACAAAACCATTATCGGCAACCATGATTATATCCTCGCATGGCGCTATATCTATGGCCGCTACGACAAAAAACTTCGTCAGGGCTTTGAGTGGAAATATTCGGTGATTCCTGTTTCCGCCTTCGAAGAGGACCCGAAATCTCTGCTGCTGATGTCCGACCGGGAAGTCAAATCCATGAATGCCGTGACGGCCCGTATGCGTAAACATCTGGGGAAATGGCAATCTAAAGAACGGTTGGTCAAACTGGAAGAACTCGGCGACCTGAAACCCATTATCAATATTGTGAATGACAAAAAAGAAGAAAAAATCATCAAAAAAGAAGAAGAAAAA
>CAJQOX010000082.1 GCA_905480075.1 uncultured Aureispira sp.
CTTCGGTTTATTACATGATTCTTCGAATTATTTCATGAACCTTTGGTTTCATAAATCTACAAAGTCTTTCTACTTGCTACTTTCGACTATTTCATTATTCTACCTTTCACTCTTGATTATCGTCCCCTTTTCCCAATAAGATTTTCTTCGGCTTTTTCCGTCAGAAGAAAAACTTTCGGTCCATCCGTGCAACAATCCATCAACATAATTTTTTTCCCATTGCAACTGACCATTTGTATAATAATCCTTCCATATTCCGGTTTTCACATCATGAACATAAGTGCCTTCGGTTTTCAGGTAACCTTTTTTATATTTTTTCCAAATTCCGTTTTTTTTGCCTGAGAAATATTCTGTTTCTCTTTTAAGTTTCCCCTGTTCACCCCATGAAAACCACATACCGGTTTTTAAGCCATTATTATAAGCCCCTTTCAAAACAAGAGCAGTATCTTTAAAAATTTTGCAAATCCCGTTTCTCCTACCCTTTTCATAATTTCTTTCCTCCTTAAGCCTGCCGTTTTCATCCCAAAATTTCCATTGCCCCGAAAGCACACCTTCTTCATAGTTGTACTCATATTTAACCTCTCCGTTTTCCCACCATATGTATGCCTTATTATTGACAATTTCCATAGAGGATTTGATATAGGCGATCTTATTTATGAAAATAATTTCGGTGAAGCTGAGGGGGATATCTGATAGTGGTTTGACAGCAGAATCAAGAACCATAGATTGGTTTGAAAAGTGGTTATTACCGCAGATTAAATCTTGACCGGAATGAATACAATTGAATGAGTAAATCTGCAATGAAATAAGAAGTAATACATTCATTTTTAAATTTCTTTAATAAAAGGAAATAATAAAGGGGAAGATGATAAAAATCAGGACAGGTATTCCTTTAACTTTTCAAATATCTGCGCTTTAACAAAGGGTTTGGAAAGATAATCATCCATCCCTGCAGCAAGACATTTTTCTCTGTCATCGCCCATAGCATTTGCAGTAATGGCAATTATCTTGGTATCAATACCACTCTCAAGAATACGAATCTTACCTGTGGCTTCAAAACCATCCATTCCGGGCATCTGAACATCCATAAAAATTAATACGGGCTGTTCTCTGATATAGGATTGAACGGCATCATAACCATTAACACATTCAATGATATGTACCATGCCAAAATTTTTCAGAATCTGTCTCAGCAAAATCATATTGACAGCATTATCTTCAACGATCATAATTTTCGAGTCCTTTAAATCATCATCTATTACAAGCAATGGTTTTTGCGATCGTTTAATTTCATCGGCAGTAAAAAAATGCTTAATTACGTTTACCGGAATAACCGGATTAAGAACGTACTCATTTTCAACAAAGAAAGGTTTATGCAAGTCATCTAATGATAATATATATACTATATTAAGATTTGAAAATTTCTGAATATTATTTTCTTCAACCAATAAGCCATCAATGTATATTTTATCCCATTTTTTGTCAATATAATCAGTGGCTGAGTCAATGTTTTTACAGATAACCACCTCCTGCGCAGCACTTGAATTTAATATTCCCTTCAAGACATCAGACAAGGTGGTCTGAGAAGTGATTATCAGAAAACATTTGCCCTCAAGTAAAGAGGAATACTCATTAATGATCCTGAAAGGTAGATTTAAAGATAAAGAGAAAGTACTTCCTTCATTCACTTTTGATACAACATGTAAATCCCCTTCCATTAATTCAGCCATTTTTCTTGAAATCGACAAGCCAAGTCCGGTTCCTCCGAATTTTCTTGCTGTAGAGTTATCTGCCTGATTAAAAGCACTGAAAATGTGGTTTAGCTTTTCAGCCTCAATCCCAATTCCGGTATCAGAAACCCGGAAAATTATATTTTTCTCTTCCCCATTTTCATTAATTTCAACAGAGAGGGTAATTGAACCTTCATGAGTAAATTTGATCGCATTGCTCAGTAAGTTCATCAGAATTTGCTGAATCCTGAAACTGTCCCCTTTCAGAACTACAGGTAATTGAGGGCTGCGAATAAAATTAAGAGACAAGCCTTTCTTCAATGCAGCCGGAGCCATTACATTAGCCGTATTTCAAGTAATTCATCGATCTGAAAATCATCATTCAATAATTTCAGTTTATCAACTTCAATTTTAGAAAAATCCAACAGATCATTAATAATCAGAAGCAAAGAATGAGAAGAATGATACACTTTTTCAAGGTAATTACGCTGCAATTTTTCCAGTTTGGTATCAAGGGTTAACTCCGTTAGTCCTATGATACCGTTCATAGGCGTTCTTATCTCGTGAGAAATATTAGCCATAAAAAGACTCTTGGCTTTGTTTGCCTCTTCTGCCTGTTCTTTTGCCTGAATGATAGATTCCGTTCTCTCTTTAATTATTCTTTCCAATTGCTCTTTCTTTTGTTGAAGAGAACGGGTTCTTAGCAAAATTAATAAATATATCAGTACCAATAAAAAGAAAAAACAAATCATCAAAAACCAGGTACTAAGATAATAAGGATATACCACTTTAATAACGATATCTTTATCATTATAAATCCAATGATTCCCCCGACTTGTTTTCCCCCGGATCTTTAAAGTATAATTCCCATAAGGAACCCTGGAAAGGATTAATTTATTCGAATTTAAATAATTCCAGCTTTTGTCAAAGCCTTCAATAATATAACTGTATTGGTGTTTACCACTGTTGTGATAATCGAGCAGGGCAAGATGAAGATGTACTGATTTATCAAAAGGAAGAATTTCAATTATTTGTTTTTCTGATACATCATAATGGATATTTATTTTTTCCTGTACTTCACTGCTTAATTTAAAAGCCTTGCTGATAACCAAAGCTATATCTATTTTCTCATCGCCAACGTCCGCCGGGTCAAAACTAATGAAGCCATCCTGTGTGCCGAAGAATAATTTGCCGTTTTTATCTTTAAAATGAGATATAGTATTGAATTCATTATGAGGCAAACCATCCTCTTCATAGAAGGCAGTAATCCGATAATTTTCTTTATTTAACCGCATCAATCCATACTGACTTGGTATCCATAAGTTGTTATAATCATCTTCATATACAGCATAAAGTATATTGTGCGTCAGTCCTGAACTATTTTTTGTAAAATGAACATATTCTTCTGTTTGCGGATCAAATCTAATGAGGCCGTAGCCTTTGGTAGCAAGCCAGAAAATACCCTCTTTATCTTCATGAAGATGTAAAATTTGAGCGGCAGGGATATAATTAAAATCATCTGAATTATTATATCCCGCAATTACTTTAGAAGAATCAAAATTTAAATGATACAAGCCCGAAGAGGTGCAAAGCCAATTGCCATTCTCATTACCATGAATATGATAAACATGACTGTTCATCATCAAATCATAGGCTTTACCAGTACTTTTAAATAATTTAATTTTTCCTGTTTTTTCATCCAGGTAATTCAATCCGTTATAATAACCAATCCATATTCTTCCGGAATTTGCTCTGAATATTTTCCAGACAGGGCCCCTGTTAATTCCTTGTTCATGACTATAGACAAGGGGAAGCCCGCCATCTTTTCCATAAAAAAATAATTTGCCCCCTTCATTGCCCACCCAAATACCATTGCTATCCTCCAGAAAAGAAGTATAATTATTAATAATTTCATTAGAATAAAAAGGCAAATCAGACCATCTTTGCCCGGGTTCCTTCGTTTTTAAAAAACCAATGCCACTGACCAATATATTATTGTCTTTCGATACATGAATCCCCCGGATCTTTAAATTATCTTCGGTCTTGTCAAGTTCTTTGTTGAAGGGGATTTCTATTAAACTGAGATGACAAAAATGCTGATCACTCTGAGTCCAGATATCTCCGTCTCTATCAATATACAGACCATAGGTTTCGGAAAATTCAAAGTCAAATGCAGCATTGATCAACAAATTACCGTAATCGTCATAAATAAATAAACTATCCTGATCTATCACATAGATTCTCTTATCATTATACCCTAACTTGCCCCCCCGGTAATTTATTTTTATCTTCTTAAATGTATCTATACCAGAAGAATACCTCTCAATTTTCACCAGTTTATACTCATCGAACAACTGATTACATACAAGGCAGCAATCATGTTCCCCTGTTATAAAATTTTCCATGATCTGATCGGAGGGACAAGTTTTTCTTTCCAGAATAGTCCCGTCAGCATCAACAACTAACAAGGCTATCTGAGTTAAGCCTTTAACCAATTGAAGGGCATAATTACCATTCTTCAGGCTGATACAATTTCTAAAATAGAATTCCGGAAAAGAATCAGAAAAAGAGACCTTGGAAAAAAGTTCAATAATTGTGTCATTGGCATATTCAAAGAACCTGACTTTTTTTAATTCATCCCATTGCTTGAATACAATTTTATCTTTTAAAAGAGGAACGTGAAAGTTGATTTGCCCGGAGTAAGGTAATTTTACCCCCGTGTACTCTTCTACAGAGTAGAACTTCCGTTCTTTGGTGTTAAGCACACAGTTACAGGTATTAATTCCATCATTTCCTGTAATCCATATATTACCTGAACTATCCTGACCGAGATAATGAATAATATTGGCGCAAAGGCCATCCTCTTCTTTGGTAAAAGTTTGAAGTTCCAAACCGTCATATAAGTTCAGTCCGTAATCCGTGGCGATCCAGACAAATCCCTTATTGTCCTTAAGTACGTGATTTATATTGTAACTGCTTATACCATCATCCATGCCAATTTTCTTGACTATCAGTTGATAATTCTGAGCACTTATTGAACTCAATATTACTAAAAAAACTATAAGAGTTTTTATTATGTAATTTACTGTAATCAATCAGAGGCTGGTTTATTGAAGAAAAAAATATTGGCGAATTTTTAATAGACTGTTCTAACAAGTTAATCCAAAAGAACAAGAATAGAAACTATATCCTTATTTTTTATATAAAAAGATTGCTTATAATTGACTCTGTAACAAATTAATTCCGCCTGTGATTTAATATTTTATACTCTGAAAAATCAAAATTTAAATTTGGGGACAATAAAAAAAGAAGTAAACACCATGAATTATCAACATCAACAATTCAAAGCATTTACTTCTTCAGTACTTCTTGCTTAAACAATGAGATCAGCTCTTCAAAGCATCCCCCATTTCCTTATCTTTCCAGTGATAGGCCACCTCAGAAGGGGTACAACCTGCAGGTGTTCCTTCTCCCCTGTCCTTCGTGCTTTTGGAATTTTTGTCGGCACCTTTGCTCAGTAACAATTCTGCCATTTTAAGGTGTCCCCCGGCATCTGCCAGATAATGCAGCGGAGTCCAACCCCAATTATCTCCTGCGTGTATATCGTAGTTCTCTGCCAGGTTAAAAAACATTTCCAGTCCGTCCAACCTTCCGGAAGAAGAGACAGAATGCAGGGGTGTTGCCCCCTTTGTGGTAACATTATCAAAGCTTGCCCCGGCTTTGAACAGGTCTTTCATCAATTTTGCTTCTCCGCAACTGCAGGCTACTGCCAATGCATTCTGATTATCTCTGCCAACAACATGGATATCAGCACCTGACTTCAGCAGAGTTTTTACAGTATCGAAGGCATCGAGATACTTAAGATGTTCTGTAGGGCCCCAAGACTGAGAGGCACAGTATCTTTGGTCTTTCAGGGTCATAACATTACCCAGTTTGGTCTTGTCATCAGGATTATAAGAGGAATCGTACCTGAAACAGCCTTTGATCACCTCATATTTTACATCCCTGCCGTTATTTGACCCTATACTTTTCCAGGATTTGATTCTTGCATCATACAATGCTCTCAATGCAGTAATCAATGCATTATCTCCGTCTACATTCAGGGCATGTATATCGGAACCGGCCTTTATCAGGCTTTTTATTATTTTATTTCTGCCCATCCATACAGCAGAAAACATCGGTGATTCATCGTACTGATCCTTGGCTTCCAGATTAGCACCTGCTTTAACTAATGCAGTAACAACCTTTCCGAAATTTGATACAGCTGCTACGTGCAAGGCTGTCCCTCCCTTACTTGTCTTTGCTTCAAGGTCAGCACCGGCCTTTATCAACATAGTACAAATTGCGGTCTCTCCTTTTGATGCAGCTAAATGCAAAGGATAAAAACTTTGATTATCTTTTATATCTGTTCTCGCACCATTTTTCAACAATAACTTCACGATCTCTTTGTGGCCATTAAAGGCGGCACAATGCAAGGCACCCGAATTTGGTCCCATTGCATCGGGAGAAGCCCCGTCCTTTAATGCATTTTTTACTTTTTCCAGGTCCCCTTTTTCGGCTGCTAAAACAATATCCATAGTTAAGTCACTCATTCTTTGGTTTTTTTATTGTGTGAATAATAAATTTATTGGGTAGATAAATATATATATAAAAGCACACATTACTATTATCATATTTTTAATTTATTTTTTACCTCTATATAAATAATTGATTACTATATACTTTAATATTATATTTATACTTTTATGTAAAAAAATCAGCTTCTGCTGTTACCTTTTTCGTTTTCAGGTTACATACTCCTGTAAACGTTCTGTAATAAAAGGGCAAAAATAATAATGAAACAAAAAAGCAGGCAAAAACAAGATGCATTCATGGAGGCCTATCAGAAGATTCACGAAAATTTCGTGCGCTTTTGTCAGGCAAGGGCCTATCATGTCATGAATCATGAAGACCTGGTCAACGAATCATTATTGAGAGCCTATCAGCAGTGGGATAAAATAAGGAAAAAAGAATCGCTCTTATATTTTCTTTTTGGAACTGCCCGGAATATTGTAATGAATACCATCCGTAAAAAACGGGAAGTTTCTATGGACGGGATTTCTGATAATGTGCTCTACACTAAAAATTCGGCTGAACTGAACCTTGAAGTAGAGTTTTTGTATAAACAAATGGACAAGCTTGACGACCTGAAAAAAGAGGCGCTTATCCTATTTGAAATATCCGGATTTTCAATTAAGGAAATTGCCAAAATCCAAAATTCAAAGGAGGGAGCAGTAAAAGTAAGATTGAGTCGTGCAAGAAAAGAATTGAAGGAAATCATGACCAATGAATCTGATTATTTAATCTCTAAACCTAAAAATCTATGAACAAAGATTTTAACAATATAGAGGACTTGTTTGCTGCGGCAAGAAATTCGGAGGTTAAAATAACTTTGGAACAGGTCAGAGAGAAACTCGAGGAACAGGGCTCCACCCCGCTGTGGAAATGGTTTTTGCCTTTGCTTGCTATTCTGTTGCTTGTTGTGTTGGGTATAAAAACGTTTTTACCCCTCCCCGATGAACATACTGCTCAGATTCTCGAAAATCATTCAAAGGTGGAAGAGATTAAAGAGGATTCTCCGGTTGTTAAAGATGAAAAAATTGCTGTGATTGATACGATTCCTGAAGTTAAAAACACCCTGCCAAAAAGAGAAATTGTTTACAACAAAACAAGTGTTGAACAAAGAAGATCGATCAGAAATTTATCGCCTGTAGTTCCGATTATTAGCAATAGAAAAATTGAAACTTACCCCAATGAAGGCCTGCATTTTATTGCCAATACGATCCTTGAAAATAATGCTAAAAAAGAACTAAATGAGCGCAGGGATAATTTCGAGGACAGTGTAGTTTTCAAATTACCTGTACAGGAAAGTTTTATACTCGAAGACAAAAAGATGCTGCATAAAAAAAGTAGGTTTATCTTCATGAAAACTTTGGAAAACAGAGAAAGTATCAGCATGAAAACCTTCAGAAAAGGGAGCAAAAAACAACTTGTTTTCAACAAATACAATTCCATATTTGAAAGGATAAAATCTATCAGCCTGAGCCCTTTAATTCAAGGAAAAAACTGCAGCTTACACACTGTAGAATCATTTAATGATCAATTGCTTATAATCACAAAAACAGTATCAAAAAAAGATAAAACCATTGAATACCAAGGGCACCTTTTTGATTATCAGAGAATGAAAATAAAGAAAACAAAAAAACTGGCGGAAATACCCTACTCCAAATCGGGAACCGACCAGAATATTCAGGTATCTGAAAATGGTAAATTCCTCCTCGTGAATTCTTTGCCGGAGAAGCCAACGGTGAAATCAACAAATACTTTAAAAAATCCTCAGGGAAAAAGAGCGATTCCTTTTAAACTTCCTGTGTTCACCAAAAGAAGAACCCCAAAAAGCATTTCAGCAGAAAGCAAATTTTTTGTCTTTGATAAGAACCTGAAACTCTTTAACAAAATTAAGCAGCCCAGAATGACTTCCTACGAAACAGCTATTGATAATAAAGGAACGCTTTTCCTGTGGAAACCCAAAATGAACAAACCTGCTTTTGTTTCTCTGCCTAAAGATTATGCAAAGCAATATATTTTATCTACGTTCGGAAATGATAGTTCCAATTCAATGCAGGTCAAAGCCAGTTCTTTCAGAGGCCTGCAGGACTCATCAGTTGCTCAGGCAGGGATAAGCGACTCTGTTGATTTGAATAACCTGAAGCTACTGTTGAACCCTAAAGGAAAACCGATTCTCTTTGGCTATCTCAACAATAACAAAGGTTTACAATATTTATCCTTCTCCGATACATTGTCTCCTGTTCAACATTCGGTCTTGTCTTTCGACCCTTACTTCTTATCAAAAAAGGATGAAAGCCACTCCCCCGTCTTTGTAATTAATGAAGCCTTCTTTGACAAAAATTCCCATCTTAATGTCTTGTCAGGAATGTATGCAAATTTCAGCGATACAGATTTGTCAAACAAGAAATATATTTCTTCTGAAGGTATTGCCTTACATCAGTTCAATGCGGAAGGAAAGCCTCTTTTTACTACAGGCAGCCTCATGAACTTTTCTGAAGAAGAAACGGAAGCTCCGGCATTTTCCTATCTCTATGAAGATAACAACATGGCCCTGATATTTCCGGATAAAAAACAAAATAATGACAGGGAATCCGAAGATAAGAAAATGCTATCTGTCAATGCCCTGAAAATGCCCGCAGAATTGCTACAGACTGAACCGAAAAACAATAACATCGAAAACTATTTGCCTCTTGATTATTTTCATCATAAAGATCAGACAATTACCCTGCTGAAAGGAAAAAAAGATTTCAAAATTATTTATCTGCATTATGGGAAAGCCATAAACATAAAAACAAATTTAGATTAAGAAATTATTTATAATCAATTACCAATATTAATCAGTTAATTCTGTAAATTAAATTTAAACTTTATACAATGAACTTCACGATCAGATTGAAGTGTTTCATAAACACTTCCCTATGGCTAAGCCTTGCCCTTATTTTATTAAATTCCATTACTGTAACTGCACAACAACAAGCTGATAATCCCCTGCTGCGTCTTCAGACAAATTCATCAATATTCTTCGGATCAGGTAGCGCTGAACTCAGCGAATCAGCTCTTAAAACCTTAGATGACTTTTTATTAAAATACAATGATTCTCTACCATCAGAAGTACATCTGCAGGCTTTTACAGATGACAAAGGAAAAAAAGAAGCCAATAAAGCCCTGGCAGAAAAACGGGCGACAGCTGTTAAAAACTACTTAAATCAACAAGAGCTTTCTTCAGAAATGATAAAAATAAAAGCCTGTAGTCAGCTTCAATTAGTACCTGGTGCAAACATAGAAGAACAACGCCGGCAAAACCGGCGTGTAGCCTTAGAATTATGGTCTGAAACTGCTGCGGAAGATCTGACCACCACTAAAAAATACTGTGCAGCCAAACAAAAAAACCTGAAAGATTTCTTTAAAGAACAACAGAAAAAAGCCAATCAGACATTTGTGTTCAATGCACAAAAAGGAAGTTTGATTAAGGGCATCAAGGGAACGGTTGTTCAAATACCTCCTGATTGTTTTGTAGATTCTTCAGGTATTCCCGCAACAGGTAAGATAGAACTTACCCTGCGCGAGGCCTATGATGCCAAAGACCTGATACTTCAGAATCTTAGCACTACGGCCGGTGATAAATTGCTCGAAACCGGAGGAACGATCTTTTTGGCTGCAAAGACTGAAAACGGTCAGGAACTCAGTATTGCTGATGATAAAATAATCACTGCTTCGATGTCTGCCAAAGAGGCTTCACTGCCTGAAATGCAGACCTTTGAAGGAGAGGTTGATTCAGCAGGTAATGTAGGATGGACAGCCACTCAGCAGTCAGTCCGTTCTGTAAGCCTTCTCGATAATTTTAATAAATATGGTTTTAATAATTATAGCCAAAGCCACATAGATAAAGATATCGCCTTACTGAAAAAAACACCGGAATTCCACTTAAAACTTCCTAAAGAAATGAAAAAACAAGTCTTCAGATCGAGAGAACCAAGGCGGCCCAAATTAAGGTCATACTCCAGGCCACAGAAAAATGATTTGAAAAACAAATACGCCAAAAGAAAGAACGAAACTTCAATAGAATATGGAAGTAGAATTAATAAAAAATATTACAGTCAATTAAAAAAATATAATAAACACCGCAGAAGCAACCGCCTGAAATATGCAGACTATAAAAGAGACAGCTCTGATTTCGAAAGAGCTTTGGCTAAACACCTGAAAGAAAAAGATGCCTATGCTGTTTACAATAATCAAATGCGAAAAACACTTGAGGAAATGGCTGAAAATTTACTGAATTTCAGAATGAATGAATATCCGAAAACCTATAGAAATGTAGCTGACTTTTATATAAATTCCACCAGAAAAAATGAACAGATGAAAGGCAGGATGAAACAGATAGAAAATGAAGTTACAAACTATTGTGAAGCAGGAAATGACATGAATGATTTTTTAGTGAAATTGCAAAATTCAGCCTTCAAAGTTATCGATAAAAATAATATCAGAAAATTAAGGAATGTCCGGAAAAATTATGACAAAATTCCCTTCTACAGAAAATTCCATAAAAATTCCGGCAACAGCAACAGCTATCTTTCCACAAAACTCAGAAGACATAAACATTACATTAAAAATTTAACTGAGAGAGTTCCTGCAGATGCAAATATAAGCCCCTACCAATTGCGTCAGATAAGAATATGGAGAGAAAGGGTGGATGAATACTATAATTTTAAATGGATGCTAAGAATCAAGCAGGAAATACTCGGGGATATGGCCAAAAACCAGAATATCATGGATCAGTTTATGGAACAGGAAAAAATTGTCTGTCAGACTCAAAAGAATTACCTGGCTACTAAAAATTCAATGAACCTGATAAAACCAAAAGACATGGCTGAAGTCTATAATAATGCCATGCAGATAAGAAATATGGGCTGGATAAATTGCGATCGTTTTTATCGAAGCACAAGACCTAAACAAAATCTGGAAATCCTTACGAACAAAACAAGAAATACCGTTATGTTCCTTGTTTTTGAAGATATTAATTCCGTTATGCGTGCCGGGGTGAACAATTCAAATGAGGGTTTTATCGCAAAAAATATCCCTTCCAATCAATTTGTAAAATTAATTGGATTCAGAATAACAAAGAGCGGTGCAGAAATGTTCGTTCAGGAAGGCAGGGTTGCTCAACTAAACAGGACAAAACCTGTTTTCGAGAAAAAAACACTGCAGGAAATAGAAAATGTGATGGCTGCGATTTAGGCTTTTGAAACATTCATCTTACAATCAGGAAGTACAGCAATGTGACGGCTATACTTCCTTTTTTTCTGAATACAGAACCTCAATACAATCAACTTTTAATATTTTTTTTTGGGAAAAACTATCTAAAAAATATAATATATAAAACATAATACATCATTTAGCATGGGAATAAACTTTATTTGTTATTTGACTCAAGCCGGCAATCCATTATTTTAGTAAGAATAATATGACTATTTTCTCAACTTACTAATTTTTAAATTATGAAAGGGCATTTAAATAAGGTTTTCGTTCTGCTGATATTTCTTTTCCTGAGACACATTTCTTTGGCTCAGACAATTAATAATCATTCACAATGTGGCATCAACCACGATGATGCACTGCAGATTAAAAACAGAATGCTGGAAAACAGACGAAATAAAGATGAATTGATGCTCAGGCTGAACAACAGTCGCAGTCGGTCAAACAATATAGTTTATGTTCCAATACAATTTCATATAGTAAATAAAAACGACGGCACGGGTGGAGAAAAAGTGCAGGATGTTTTAGATAATTTATGTAAGATAAACGACGATTTTGCCTTTCTCGACATTCAGTTTTATCTGGCAGGACCAATCAACTTCATCGATCTCGATTTGTTGTACACCAATGATTTTAACGGCATGGCAAATTACTTTATGGAAATGTATAAACGACCAACCGGGATAAACATTTTTATTGGAGACGAGATCCTTTCATCAGGAGGAGGAACAATTCTGGGTTATTTCAGCCCGGGTCTTGATGCTATTTATGCTATAAGAAGTTCAGTTCATGGCAATTCATTAACACTGACTCATGAATTGGGGCATTTCCTTTCGCTGCCTCATACTTTCAGCGGCTGGGAACAAATGGATTATGCTGCTATTACAGCAAATGCCAACGGATGTACCCCTTCAGTCCTGCCAAATGGTGACTTGGTTGAAAATATTGACAGAACCGCAGGCCTCGATAATTGTGAAGCAGCAGGAGATGGCTTTTGTGACACAGAACCCAATTATCTTTTTGGATTTTACAGGGCTGCATATAATAAAGGCCCCGACTTTTGCGAACATGCCTCCGCTGCAATTGACCCGAACGGAAAACTTTTTCGCCCGGATCTGATTGATTTAAATCCGCAAAGTTTTAAGATGAGCAACGACAACTCAGCAATTACAGAACTGAATATAAAAAACAATTTTACAGGAAATTATTTTCCACCTAAAACCTTATTGGATTTAAAAACAATAGTGACTCCCTCAGGTGCAAATACTACAGATATGTGGCAGGGATTATTGGGCGATTCTGACAGTACGGATTATACGATCGGGGCCTCCGGTGGAACTGCCAATATTATAGGCGGGAGTCAATACAAAATACAAGCCGGATATATCAATACAGGTGAACATTATATTTCAATCAATGTTACATCAGGCAATCCGGATATTTCCTTCAATAACATCTCTACAGAATTTACAGTTACTTCAACACAGCATCATACACAACTCAACAGCCTGGAAATAAATAATAACTCAGCAACTATTATTCCTGCCGGATCAGCAATTACAATAAAAGAAATATTGAATCACAACATCTCCGGACAGATCTCTTCAGAATCCTGGACCTATACTATCCTGAATGATATAGCTGCAGGAAGTTCAATTACGGTCAATCCTTCTATTCAAAAATCCAGCCTTGCTGATGCAGTATGGCAGATAGAAACCACTGCCCCCTATCAGACGGTTACACAAACCACTTCAGATAACATAATGAGTTATTATGATGACAATTGTCAAAACACATTCTCTGCACAACAAGGCGAGGCTATGGAATTGGATATAGCAGCAAGAAGCCTGACCAATTTATACCCTGCTCCTACCTCTATTATAATAACTACACCCGCTAGCGGAATCAGTCCTGCCACAGGAACTGTAATAAACGGAGATAATGTAAACTTTAGCTGGAATTCAGTGTCAGGCGCTACCCTCTACCATATAAACGTTTATGAAGTGAATTTTTTCAACCTTCCTGTTACCAATGGTGAACATTACGATTTCATGTCTGACATCAACAACTATACGGCAACTCTTAATGTAACAAAACGTTATGCATGGACAGTAACTCCACTGAATGATCTTAGCTTTTGTTCGCCCTTAACAAAATCAGACCCTCTGTTTTTCGAAACTCAGATGAATACCTCTGTAAGCAAGGAAAAAACGATAACTTCAGAGACTAAAATATTCCCGAACCCTTTACAAAAACAGGACTATCTTAGCCTGGAAATTACATCCGGAAAGTCAGAACAAATAAGCATATCAATGGTCAACGCATTAGGGCAACCTGTAATAGCAAGCCGTAGAACTGAACTGCAAAAAGGAGTAAATATTTATCAGCTCAATACTGAATCGCTTAATGCAGGAATGTATTTAATTAACATAGAAACATCAAGAGGTATTCAAAACCATAAATTAATTATTGAAAAATAAAAGCAGGTTACATTTCTCTTTCTGAACATAAGCTGTGATAAATATAGCAATACACCAAAATTGTTTTCTCTTTTAATACAGCTTATGTTCTCTTAATTTTGTACAATATAAAACGCCCGTCTTTTAACATATACTCATTACCTCCAAGGTTAATAATTTCCCCTTCCTTTATCTCAAGAAGCATATCGTCAATGTCTTCCTCTATAGTATGAATAGACCCCTTGGTTTTCAAAGCAAGATTCAGGTATTCTGTATTTATCACCCTGCTTACTCCGCAAATAATGATCCTGACAGGTTTTTCAAGTTTTTCAATCAACGCTACATCTCTCATATTTGCCAGGTTATCCGCTACAAGAATAAAGTTTTCACTTTCCTTAAATTTGTCCTGTGCAAACAATAGAGCTTCTATATCATTTTCTGGAATATCTCCGCCAAAACCATTTTCAATAGTAGTTACTGCTGTCTGAAGCACACTGTCCAATTCATTTTCTTCAGTATAATATATTCCTCCTGTCTTTCCAATCTTCTTTTCTGCATCGGCTTTAGTATTGCCGTCATTAAAAAACACAAAGGCGTCCACTTCCTCTTTACTTTTGTTGATCGTGAGGTTATACCATAATAATAACTCCCCGATATAAGGTGACATAGACCCGGTAAAATCCCCTACCACTGTCATGTCCTTCCAATCATTCCTTTTCATAATTTTCAGAATTAAAGAATCTTTTACAGGAGTGTATCCTTTAATAATATTTAAAAGATATTCTCTTTCATATTTTGCGGAAGTATAGTCAGGCCGGCATACGATTTCAAAGCCGTGATAATAATGATAATAATCCGATTTTGTTGCCCCCGTCTGATAGACCAAAGTCCATTCAATGAAGGGGTTGTCAAAAAGTTCGGGGGCAAGCAAAAACAAAGAGGCAAGTCTTTTTTTATTCAGAAGCGTAAAGTCTTCCCCTTTAGGATAGTCGGTACATATCAACCTGACCTCTAAAACGGTTTTCCTCTTCAGTGGATTGGATGGAGAAGAATTGATTATTTTCCAGGAACCGTAGGGCATCCTGATAAGCGTCGAGTTTTCTCCTGCTTTTTTGTAGTTGAATTTTTCTGTATATACAGTATCAAATTCTATGGGGAAGGAAATACTTTGTGCATTGGAAAAAAATGGGCCACAACAAAAAATCAACAGAAGGCAAAAGTTAAAGAAGTTTTTCAAAATATAATAAATTAAACATTAATAAACAAAGAGAATATCAAAAATGCAAAGTAGAACTGAATACCACTATTAAATTTCAATCAAATTAACTCTTAAATTTTAAAACAAAGCCTTATAGTTGTTTTTAACAAATAATTTGTATTTGCTTCATTAGAACATTTAATCCTTCTGAACTACAGACTGGTCATGAAAGTATCAATTTAAAAAGATAAAAGTTCATTCTACCTCTTCAAATAAGGATAACTTATTTAAGTTTATTATCTTGTGAGGTTACTATTCTGATTTAAAACACCTTTTTTCTGTTTTAGTTATTTTATCAGATTAACCATACAAAAAACCCTATTGAATGAAAAGCATTTATATACTTTTAATTTTATTATACATTACAGAAACAAAGGCTCAAATCACCGTTTACTCCGAAAACTTTGATTCAGGTAGCGGCGGTTGGACATCGGTAGACATTGCTGATGCCACCGATCAGTGGACAGCAACTAATGGCTACATGCAAATCAACGGCTTCGGAGGAAGTAGTGATGAAGATTGGCTCATCTCTCCTTCCGTTAACCTGAATAATCAGAATAATGAATATCTGATGTTTGATTATCAGGATGGATTTAACGGCAATCTTATTGAATTATTTTATTCTGTAAATTATAACGGTGGAGGGTCGGTTTCAGATGTTCAGAATGCTACCTGGACGGCAATGCCCCTAAACCTGCTCGACATAAACGGCACTTCCTGTTTCAGCTTCCTTTTTCAACGCAACCCGGCAATAGATATTTCCGGTATTAACGGAAGTTCAGTATATTTTGCCTTTAAATATACGGGGGCAACCTTCAATTCAAAACAGTACAGAATAGACAATTTCCATATTGAAGCAGATTACTATCAGGGTGTTCAATCCTATATCAATAACGGCGGAAGCTGTGATTCCCTGAAATCAGAGATCTGTAAATTGCTGCAGCAAAACATTGAAGTACTTGCCTACAGCGATACTATATATGACACCTGGGATGCCCTGCTGATAACCGATAAGAGAATGAACGATGCCGGAACGGCCGAAATAGTCTGGGATATGTTTACCGACAAGCCTGCTGCAACCGGAGAATTTGAATTTGACCATTGCAGCGATCGCGACAATGGTTCCTGTTCAAATGTTGAGGGAAATTGCTATAACAGGGAACATACCTTTGCCCGTTCTTGGTGGGGCGGCACAACGGTCTATCCTGACGATACGATCAACTTCGATTTGCATCATATTGCCCCTGCCGATAAGAATATGAACTATGCAAAATTCAACTACCCTCCGGGCAATGTAAGCTCCGCAAATATCACCGGAAGTAATGGTTTTAAAGTCGGCACAAATTCTTCTTACCCTTGTTCTTCCATGCAATATTTTGAACCTATCGACGAGTACAAGGGAGACTATGCAAGAATGTTTCTTTTTGTTGCTACAAGATATGAAAATGAAATTGCTTCCTGGTATGGGTCCAATTCCAATGGTGATTGTGCCCTCACAGGTGCTGCCTACCCGGGATATGCCGCCTGGATGATAGATGTCCTCCTCGAATGGCATGCCAATGATGGAGTAAGTCAGAAGGAAATTGACAGAAATAATGCAGTATATGCCATTCAGGGAAACAGAAATCCTTTCATCGACAATCCGCAGTGGGTAGGTTTCATATGGGGTGATACTGCCGGAAACAACTGTTCTCAATTGGCAAATGCCTGTGTTGACACTTCTCTGAATCAGAACGGTGTTACCCTCACAAGCAATGAAGCCGCTGCAAGCTATCAATGGCTGGATTGTGATAATGGTTTCACTCCTATAAATGGTGAGAACAGTCAATCTTTTACAGCCACAGCAAATGGTAATTTTGCTGTCGAAATTACATTGAATGGTTGTGTCGATACTTCTTCCTGCATTGCTATATCTGTATTGTCTTTGACAGAAAACAAAAATGAAGGAATTACAGTTTATCCTGTTCCAGCAAAGGATATCATCAGGATTGATTTGATGGATGAATTAATTGATGGGGAGATTAAACTTTTCAATATGACCGGTCAGTGCTTATTTACTGATATATTAAGGGGTTTACATACTACTGTAAATATCCGTAATTTCCCGAATGGAATCTATAAGCTTGCTATTATTCAGGACAGTAAAAGACATAACTTTATTATTGTAAAAAATTAAACAGTTCAATATTGAATTCTACCGCAATTCAAAGGCATGCCATGCTTTATGTTGGAATTGAAAGGTCCGCAGAAGCCTATGTGGAATTTGAAAGGTTTTTGAATACCGAAGGGAAAACATAGAGGTAATAATTCAATATTTGCTTTGATTAATCACAATAATTATAAACTTTAAATACCTGGCAACATTATTAGAGTCAAATTTTAATTTATCTGTCATCCCTTTATTTTGTGGATGACAACATATTCCCCTACCCTGCTTTGCTGTTCACCATCCCCACAATTATCCCATTCCCCGTCACGGAATTCTACTTCTACATTAATAGTTTGGATGAATCTATCTTTCTGTTTCTCTAAATAAGCATCAATATCTTCTGAACTTACTTTACTTTCACAGAACTTTATAAAATAATCCTGAATAGATCTTCTTAAATAATATTCATAGATATCTGAGGACTTTCCTGCCTTATTTACAAATTGTTTTTTTACCACTTCAGCGCTAATTAAAAAATGACCGTCTTCTGATTCCAGATCCATGGTTTTATTGGTATTTTTCATAGTACTAGACTCTTTATTTGATTGACAAGAAATGAATAAAAAGCTGATGAATAAGCAAAGGGAAAATATTATTTTAACAACATTCATAGCTTACTTTATTTTTAGGTGAAGAGGAACGATTTTTTGTTTGTTATCCTTCCTGCCAAAAGGCTCATCACTTTGGTCTTGCAAAAGGGTACATGAATGTGGAATCACCGAAATTTCTTCCCCATTCCACAACATATAAAAATTCAAAATCAGTTCTGAAACTTCCCTTCCGGTAAAAGGCTGCGTAATTTCTTTCAGATTATACGTAAAACCGCCGTTTCCTTCCTCCTCCACCGTTTGTATATAAGAAGTAACTTTGTTTACATTGTCAATATCCAATGCTTTTTCAAGTCTGATGTTGTTAAAAACTTCAGCTGAACCACTTTTAGCCATAGTAATCAAATGAAGTAAGATTTGATCAAAGGACATTTCAGATTTCAGGACTTTAAAACTATCAATAAAAACAGATCGTTGAATAAACTTAGTCCATTGATTCTTTTCATTATAAATCTCTTCTTCTGCAAACAGTTTATTTACAGGCCAGTAAAACAAAGAGCCCCAATGGATAAAAAATCCATTATCATCATAATGAGGTGCCATTACAGAAACTGCCTTAGGTTTGAGTATAAAAGAGTTGGAAGATTTTGAAAAATACAGATAATGATAAAATCTGAAAACTAATTCTGTCTCAGGTGTGCATAATTTATTAGAAACAAGCACCTTCACATTTTGCTCAAAAGTCTCAGGGTCGAAAGTAGTGACGGTATCAACAATATAAAAATTTTCTTGCCAGGCACTTTCTGTCAAAGTTTCTGAAAGGTCAGAACCGGTAAATAATTCAGGGGATTTATTGTAGGCTTCCGTTTTTTGAATAATCCGGTAACTCAGGTTAGATCCATAATTTTCAGTTATACCGGGTAAAGCTTGTTCCTTTGTATTAAGTTGCACCCAGGAACATTTATGTGTCCCGATTGTACTATCCCCTTCTTTCCTATATAAATAAGCATAAGTATCCGGGCTGATATCAGTATAAAATTCCGCAATCCAAATGATATCAGTATTATTTATCAATTCATCATTACTCTGAGAAAGAGACAGATTGAGATGAAAAAGAAAAAATAAGAGGAATAGAAGACAAAATTTCACAAGTTCAGAATTATTTCAGTCTGATGAAAAATTAAAAAAAGCCAATAATTAAAACAGTAAATTATCAGCTTAAATAATTCATCATTCAAAGACCTTCTTAGAGCTATTCAAATACAATGCCCCTGAAAATAACGTATTCTTAATCCAAAACATTTCCGACAAGGTGGTCGGTAAAATCCGTGGAGTCCTCACCATCGAATTCCTTTTTCAGGTCCAGATAAAAATTGGCGTTAGTAACACCGATATATGGAATTAACCAAATTAATCCAATAAAAAGAGTAAATACAGAAAGAATCACCCAACCTATAAATGATAGGTTTAAAACAAAGAAACGCATTTTATGCCCCTTCATCATCTCTGAGCTTTTCTTCAACGCATCCCAGGGTTGAATATTTTTATCATCAGCAAGGATATAATAAACCATGGAATAATTAAATGCAATAATAATTCCGGGAATAATCAGGAGGATAAAACCAAGTATAATCAACAAACCGCTTATTAAATAAGTGATGAAAGCCCGGCCGAAGTCCTGAAAACCATCAAAAATATTACCTGGTGTAGCTTCCCTTTTTCTTGAAATATTAGTAAAAAAAATAACTAACCCAAGGGCAAAAGGCCCACCTATAATAAAACTTGCTATATCACCAAGAATAGGAATAAAACTTAGCCCTAACTGCACAGCAAAATAAATAAACATAGCGCCCGCAGTCATTCCCCATAGTCCTTCAAGACGAGCCCTGGATTCTGCTCTTAATTCAATATTACTTTTATACATTTTAATTTACTTTAATAGTATTAATTTAAAAATAGGTTTTCCAATTTGTTTTTTCGTCAGCTTTTATTTTAAAGCTGAACTTATTCTACAAATTCAATTGATTCTACAAATTAAGTAAATTTAAATTGTATTTAAAACATAATTTAATGAATAGTACATAATATCTGATGAAAGTTACATTTGAGTTGACGAAAGGATATTTTTATATTACCTTTTAACACCGTGAATAACCAAAGTTGAATAATGAAAATTATTATCCCTTCTGTCAAACTGTTGTTTAAATATAAGACCATCATGCCAATTAATGATTTCAATACCACATTCCTCAACAATTGAAATAATTTTTTCAGGAGTCAATTTTTTCTCCCAATTTTCCTTGCTGTCAAAATTAAGGGGGTCTGTAAAAACAAATAAGCCTCCGGGCTTCAAGACTTCAATAGATTTTCGGATAGCTTCTTCAGGATCTTTAACTCTGTCAATAAGGTAGGTATTGCAAACACAATCGAAGCTGTTATCTCTAAAAGGTAAATTACAGGCATCTCCCTGTGCCAGAATAACGTTATCATAATTTTTCCCTTGTAATGATAATTTACCAAAACCCTGATCTTGCAGATCGAGCTCAAGAAGTTCTTTATTCAACAATATTTGTTTGGAACGTCTGACCATCTGATAGGAATAGTCGAGCCCCACGAACAAGCTTTCAGGAAATAAACCGGCAAGGTCATGCATAGTACGACCGGCACCGCAGGCGAGGTCCAGAAATTTGTAGCTTTTATTTTTATCAAAATGCTTCAGCACAAGGTAGTTGATAGTAGCATACAAACTTTCGGCACCACCAAGATTCAGCAATTGACTTCCGTAGGCAATTCCTGCAGTATAATAATTGACATTATCTGTGGAATTTTCATACTTGTCTCTTACTTTTTCTTCATCGGTTTTAGAAGCAAACACGGGAATAGTTTCTTCAATAAAAACATTTGGATATTCAACTTTTAACAAGGGGGATAAGATTTGTTCTGTATCCATCCGTTAATTTTAAAATACTAAATAACTCCGGGTCTTGTCCGTTCGTTTTGGCGAAAATAGCTTTAAATTTGAAATATTCCTCTATTAAAAAATTTAAATATTATAGTCAGAAGAATCATTTCAGTCTGAAAGCCAAATAAAAATGGATTAAAACAAAAAATAACCTCAGTGTATAACAGCAGCAACATCCTGCATACGAACTACTTCAAAAGGAGACAAGGGTTTACGGTTGAGTACTTCTATCTTGCCTTCGGTTGCCGACAAGGCTACCTGTCCTGCATTCAGTTCAATGCCTATGATTTTTACTTGTGCACCCTCCGGTACTTTCGCCCTGAGAACAGAATGTTGAATTTTCAGAGGTAAAACTGAACGACGCCCTTCGAAACAGATATAATATTTTACATGCTTAGCCGTATTTTCAGGTTTAGGAAATTCAACATCTACAAGAACATCCTCTCTGAAAGCATCACAATTTATCCATCCTAATTCTTTGATACCAACTACATTTTCAATACTGCCAAATTTATTTTTAATAAAATTATTCAGGAAGCGTTCTTTTTCAGCAACCCTCATATTGGAATAATTGTCTTTATCGTCCGCAGTAAAAAATTCCATGTATTCATTTTCGAGTACCTTCAGGGCTTGTAATCTTGCCTCATCTTTTATTTTAATCACATAAAGATCCGCGAAAAGCGTTTTATTTATTAAAGACATTTTATCGTATTTATTTTGTTCTTTTTCAGACATAGAATCATACCATTGAGATTCCCATACTTTAATAAAATATTTGTTTCTGCGTTTTTGATTTTCCTGTTCAAACCTATTATTAACGTATTTCATATCATTCAGGAAATTTACAACTGTCTGCAGTGCTGGGTCGGCAGAAAATTTTTCAAATTCTGCTAATAAATCTTCCATCCCGGGGATTGCCTGATTAGCTTCATCAAACATTTTATATAGCTTCACCAATTCGTGGTTATTTAATTCAGAACTTTTATCATACTTGTACTCATAATCATAATATCGCCTTTTATAAAAACCTGAAGGAAGCTTTAACCCCTTATCTTTTGCTGCCCAGTGCAGTTTAACAGCTGCTTTTTTGACATTAAACAGGTCCAGGGACATTTTGTCGAGGCTATCAATCAAGTCACTGAGGCCTGCCTTTTGGGCTTGTTGTTTCATCTGATTACGTAAGCGGAATAATTTATTGACATAAGCAATATAATTTCTGACCTTAATCCCACGAACATTTAACTCATTAATCTCTTTAGCTTTGTGCACCCATGAATAAATTTTTGATTTATTTTCATCTAACCAAACTCTGATTTTTTTAGTTTCCATTAAATGAATTGCTTGCCGTTCAGTATAAAAGTCCATTTTCCCGGCATAAAAAAGACTACTCCTTTTATGAAGGGCAAGATTTTCATTATATTTTTGCAATTTTCTTAAATATTGGGCAGAATCTCTGTTGAAATGTAATTTTGCCAAACGGTATTCTTTATGCATTCGCATTTTATATTGACCTTTTGATTCTTTTCTATGTACTTTGTTAGCTTCCTGAGGAGGGTTCTGTGCTATGAAAGTCTCAAAACCAGGAACTCTTTCCGGCATGAAAAAATTTCGGACAGGTGCCGGATGAATATAGGGTTTTGATGGAGGATAAAGTACTACATTAACATCAATATAAGGAATATTCAAATCCTGAGGTATTGATTTTTTTTGTTTCATTAATTTTGAGAAATAATCATAGCCTGCATGTATGGATTTCATCATTTCTGGTTGTTCAAATTTTTTGCCCTCTGTTTTCCAGTTGATTGCATCAGCTGATTGGTTGATGTCCCGGTTGGCAGTAAACAGTTGCATACCTTCGGGCAATTTCTCTGAAGAAGGCATAGTCAGAAGCAACTCCTTATCCTTTCGAACATTCAATTCTGCACCATCAGAAATACGGTTTGCCTGCAAATGTATCATACCTCCGGTTTCCAGCAATTTTCCATCCGAAACGGTAGTAAGGTTCTGAAACAACATATCCTTGTAAGTATATGCTTCATACATTTTTAATTCTACCTCTTCATCCCCGTTCAGATTGACTCCTGAAGCCTGAAAGCTATTGGCGGGAATAAAAATAACAGTACCTTTTTTACCAACAAGGGTAGTGTCTCTCCCATTACTGATTTTATATAGCTGTGTATTCCTTTTTTGATAAAAAGAATAATAATCTTCCCAGTTTTTGGGTGCAAAGGGTGTAATGATAATATCTACACGGCGGTTATTCTGTCTTTCATTTTCAATATTTTCCTTGCTTTTCAGTGCCACTTCACCCAGGCCATTCAAAATTTGTTTGTGTGGATTCAACCCTTTTCCTCTCAGAAAATTAAATACTTCTGATGCCCTGTGTTTTGATAATTTCAAATTCATTGCTTCTGTGCCCCGGTCATCAGCATAGGCTTTGATATCAACTGCAACATCAGGGTATTGTTTGCACAGGCTGTTGAGAGATATTAATTTTTGAAGATTCTGTTCATTGAGTTCTGACTTTCCGGATGCAAAATACAGGGATTTGTTAAGTGTTTGAGAAAGGGCACTATTTTGCAGTAATATACTGTAAGACAGTATAATAATAATAATTGTTTTCATAAGTAATATAGTATTTTGAAATGAAAGTTATTGCAGCTATTTCATGCCCGCGATATAAATATTTAAGCCGCTGCTGTTTATTTTTTTTCTTTTTTATTATGATAATGTAAGTTTATTAATTAGTTACATAAAAACTAATTGTAATTAGGTCCTAAAGCTGCTTACTTACTATAGTTTGAGAATAAAAAAGGTTCCTCTTTGATTTTGAATACCAACCAAAAGTAGTTTTCTTTATATCTGAAGAAATAAATTTAGATAAACCATAAAAATTATTGTATTTTAGATAGTATTTAAAAAATGAGCCAATATTTACATGTCAAATAAAACAAAATATAATTCAGAAGAATTCATTTCAAAAATTGAAAAGGAGGAATCTGAGGTTTTGAAACTTGACTTAATTGTCAAATATTGCAAAGTATATTACTACTTTTCATCCACAGACCTGAATAGATATTTAGATATAGGGTTAGAACTTGCCGAAAAAATAAATCATAAGTTACATTATTATTCATTATTTTCCATAAAAATTTTTTCATCCTGGCATTTAGAAAAATCCCTACCCGAAAACGAAGATTTATCCCTTTTTACTGAAAAACTTATTCACAACAAATTATTCTTTGAAACCGGAATATTAAAATTAGTAATCTGTTTTGACCTTTGGGGAAAAGGTGAAATTGAAAATGCCTTTAATGAATTGAAGGATGGCTTTGATAAATTGAAAGGAAAACAACATTGTGAAGAAGCTTTAATAAGACTAAACTGTATTAAAGGGATTTTTTATTATGACCTGGGTGACTTAAAAATGTCTGAAAATCACTATAAAAAATGTATTAAATTATCAGAAATTGCTTATGATGTGAGTGTACTTTGTTATTCAAAAATCGGCCTGGCAAGTATAGAAAAAAAGAGAAAAAATTACGAAAAATCAATTAACATTTTTGAATCTACCTTTTTGTTGACATTAGAAAATAAATACTTAAAAATAATAGGTTCACGCTGTCAATATGAAATAGGCCTTATTCTTAATCTTAACGGTAAATATGATGAAGCATTGGCCAAACTAAATCTTAGCCTCAATATCAGAAAAGCATATGGTGCAGCAGCAGGAGTAGTCTCCTGTCAAAGTGCTATTGCTGAGGTCATGATGAATCAAAATAAAATATCTGATGCTAAATCAATTCTCGAAAAATCAATGATTTTATGTGAAACTCAAAACTTCAGGCCAAAGAAAATACCTATATATGATAAGTTATCTGCAATTGCCGCATTACAACATGATTTTGAAGCAGCTTTCTTGCACCTTAAGGCAAAACAAAAACTTGAGAAAGAAATTTTTACTGACGAAAAAGAAAATAAATTTAAATACCTTGAGTTAAAATACCAGGCAATTAAGGCAAAAAAAGAATCTGAATTCAAATCCAACTTCCTTGCAAATATGAGTCATGAAATAAGGACTCCTCTCAATGGAATTATTGGAATGATTGATGTCTTATACAGCAATGCAAGCCTCACTTCTCAGCAAAATGAAATTGTATCTATTATTAAAAATTCATCCTTACATCTGCTGAACATCTTAAACGACCTCCTTGATTTGTCTAAACTTCAGGCAAATAAAATGAAGATTGGAAATAAATCTGTTAATCTCAAAACCATGACAAGGGAGGTTTTTTCACTTCATGAAGTAAATGCCAAAAAAAAAGGTATTGCCTTTAAGTTGAGTTATTTAAAGTCAAACTATCCTATTGTTAACACTGACCAAGGTAAAATTACTCAGGTGCTTAATAATTTAATTGCAAATGCCATTAAATTTACAGAAAAAGGATCTGTAGAATTATTGATGGATTATCAATGTTTGAACGAAAATGAGATTAGAATAAAGTTCCAGATAATTGATACAGGTATCGGAATTGGGGAGGAATATACTGAAAAATTATTTACCGATTTTTTTCAGGCAAATCAAAGTCTCAATAACAAAATAAAAGGTACCGGTCTGGGCTTGTCAATCAGCAAAAAAATAATTGACCTTCTCTCTGGTGAAATCGGCATAAAAAGTCAAATAGGCAAAGGTTCAGAATTCTGGTTCACCCTGGACCTGCCTCTTGTTCAGACCCACCAAAAAACAGACTTAAAAAGCATCTCAAAAAACAGCAGTTTGCTGGCTTCTGTTCTTGTTGTTGACGATAATAAGATCAATCTGAAAGTAGCAGGGATAATGTTAAATAAACTTGGAGTGCAAGCTTTCTTCGCAAATAGTGGAAAAGAAGCTATTATTATGGCAAAGGCCCAAAAATTTGACTTGATCTTCATGGACATTCAAATGCCGGATATTGACGGGATCGAAACTACCCAAATATTAAAGGAAACGCTACATATTACCTGTCCTATAATAGCATTAACAGCCAATATACTTCAATCTCAGATTAAAAAATATCTTTCTGAAGGGATGGATGACTTTCTGTCAAAACCCCTGACGCTAGACAATCTAAGAAAAACAATGCTTAAATGGACAAATAACAAGCCCCTGAATCAAGGGTAATCAAATTTTCCTACACTCAATAAATCATTACAAAAAATTCAATGTGGTAATTTTGACCTGACCGCGCCATAGGTCAGCGTTCCTGCCAAAGCACTCATAATAACTACTGCAATTACAGGTAATCCATGACCAAGTAAAGTGTACATTGGTCCGGGGCAAGCACCGGTCATAGCCCATCCGAGTCCAAAGATAATCCCTCCGATTAAATACCTGGCAATTCCTTTTTGTTTCGGAACAAAAACAATAGGCGACTTTGAAAAATCCTTGATATTAAATTTATTTATCAAAAGAATCTGTAGAACACCAAGACAGACAGCAACACCAATAATTCCATACATATGAAAGGATTGAAATAAAAACATTTCCTGAATCCTGAACCAGGAAATCACTTCTGACTTAGTCATTATAACTCCAAAAAAAATACCGAGAAAAATGTATATTAATGAACGCATTGTAAAAATTATTTAAAAAGAAAAAATGAAGGGTAAAATGAAATGAGTCATCAAAATCCCTCCGATAAAAAATCCTATCACAGAAATTAAAGAAGGTATCTGAAAATTTGATAGCCCACTGATAGCGTGACCGGAAGTACAGCCCCCCGCATACCTTGCACCAAAACCAACAAGAAAGCCACCTACAACAAACAACATAAAGCCTTTAAAGGAAAACAAAACTTCAAAACTGAATAAATCTACAGGCACTATTGCAGTACCCTTTTCAGCAGACTTTTGATAATCTACGCCCATAGCCTGTAAATGAGAGATAGTTTCTGAGGATATGGATATTGGCTCACTGCCCATCATGAAATTAGAAGCAATGAAACCTCCAATAACCGCTCCTAAAACAAAAAGCAAATTCCATTTCTGAGCTTTCCAATCATAATCAAAAAAGCTGATTTTGGCACCAGCCCCCCCTGCTGCGCAGACAGTACGTAGAGTAGAAGACAAACCAAAGCTCTTGCCTAACATCAGCAATAAAAACATAACCAATGCAAGCATGAAGCCACTAAATGACCAGTGCCAGGAATATTGAAATATTTCGTTCATAATTATAAATTATTATAACATCAATTCAGAAATTACTCTGAGAAATAAAAAATTAAATGGAAGAATTCAATTTTGACAAACAAGTTGTTTCAGAAACTTCAAGATTTGTTTCTGAAATAGCTTTGAACCCACCGGCAATATCAACCACCTTATCAAAGCCTCTGGATTTCAGCACAGAAGAATAAATCATCGAACGATATCCTCCGGCACAGTGTATATAATATACTTTGTTTTTATCCAGTTTTCTAAAATACCTGTTGATATCAGCAAGTGGATAATTTAATGCATCAGGTAAATGGGAAGAGGTATATTCATTTGGTTTTCGCACATCGAGTACGTTCAGTTTTTGATTATCCATCAATTGTGAAAAGGAATCTGCAGAGACAGAAACTATACTGTCAACATTTTTACCTGCTTTTTTCCAGGTAGGAATTCCCCCTTCAAGATAACCTATCACATTATCATAACCTACTCTTGCAAGTCGTGTAAGAACTTCTTTCTCCCTTCCCTCATCCACTACCAACAGAATCGGTTGACTGAGCCCTTTAACCAATGTGCCTACCCAAGGAGCAAAACTTCCATCGATACCTATGTTAATGGAATTAAAGATAAAACCATCTTTAAATACCTGTGCAGATCTTGTATCTAGAACAAGAGCCCCATTTAAATTGGCTGCAACTTCAAATAAATGTGGAGTTAAAGATTTCATACCCCTTTCAAAAACTTTGTCAATACTTTCATAACCATTTTTATTCAACATTACATTTTCAGGGAAATACTGAGGTGCCTCACCTAAGTCTTCTGTAACTTCTTTGACAAATTCTTTCTTTGTCATATCGGCACGCAATGCGTAGTTTGTCAATTTCTGATTCCCTAAACGGTCAAAAGTATTCTTACTCATATTTTTACCACAGGCAGAACCTGCCCCATGTGCAGGGTATACTATTATATTGTCGGGCAGCGTCATTATTCTATTACGCAATGAATCGAAAAGATGGGCCGCAAGTTCTTCTTTACTCAGGTTGCTTTTTACAGCAAGGTCTGGCCTACCGACATCTCCAATAAATAAAGTATCTCCTGAGAACAGGGCATATTCATTACCCGATTCGTCGAAAAGTAAATAGCTGCTCGATTCCATGGTATGTCCCGGAGTATGCAGGACCTTTATTTTTAGGGCTCCGACAGTTAGTATTTCACTATCGGCGGCTATGTGTGAATCAAATTCAGTGGATGCCCCCGGACCAAAAACTATAGTTGCGCCGGTTTTTTGAGCAAGGTCGACATGCCCTGAAACAAAATCTGCATGAAAATGCGTTTCCAGAACATATTTTATCTGAGCACCGTCAGCAGCTGCTTTCTGAATATAAGATTCTGTTTCTCTTAGTGGATCAATAATCACTGCTTCGCCCTCGGATTCAACATAATATGCTCCCTGAGATAAACAACCGGTATATATCTGTTCTATTTTCATAATAATCTTAATGGTTAATTATAATTACAAATTTATAGCTTATTTATTTTTTTACTTGTGACCTTAATCACACAAGACCGATATATTTTCATTCGCCTTTCTATTGATATAAAAAAGAGCATCTTCCATACATTGAAAAATAGAATTGCCGTTTTTTACAGAGGTTGAAATTATCAGGATTTTAAGATTTTTTGATTTAAAATAATCAATGAGATGATTCAATGCTTTTTTTCCTGTACTGTCAGTATGGTGTATTGATAGAACATCAAGAATAATAAATTTATCCTTAAACGATTTATCTTTAATTTTACTGAGAAATTCATTCGCCAGAATTTCGGATTTTTCAATAAAAAAATTGCTGTTTCCAAAATAAAGCCGTTCTTCAAATCGAATGAACAAAACATTCGGAGGAAGTTTGACACCAGGGGAATTAATAATCACTTCAGGGTACATTGTGTCGTATAACATCAAGCAAATGGATACAATCACGCCAGAAAAAATACCTGCCTGAATGCCGGAAGAAAGGGTGGCAAAAAATGTAATCAGAAGTATAAGTAAATCTCTCCGGTGTTTGTTTTTCCATAAGTCAATAGCATCCTTCACTGAAATCAAATTAAAAACTGCCACCATAATTACTGAAGCTAATATTGCCTTTGGAAGGTAAAAAAACAAAGGGGTGAGAAACAAAAGAGTAGTAAAAACAAAAGCTGCACTGATCATTGCGGCAAGATTTGTTTTTGCCCCTGCCTGATCATTCACCGCTGACCTTGAAAATCCGCCCGTACCCGGGAAACTACTGAAGAAAGAACCGACAAAATTAGCCATCCCCAAGGCTATTAACTCCTGATCAGGATCAATTTTATAATCATTGTGCCGTGCATGAATAGCCTTTGCAACTGCTATCGCTTCCATAAAAGCAACAAGGGCTATAGTCATAGCACTCCCGAAAAGCTGACTGATTGAAAGGGTATTCAGGTCAGGTACCTGAAACCCAGGCAATCCCGCAGGAACTTCACGGACGATTGACACACCAACAGAATCCAGTCTGAAAAACCAAACTACAATAATTCCCAAAACCACAACAACCATAGGTGCAGGGATGACCGACTTCCTTTGTTTCATTCCAATTATTATAAATATTCCAGACATTCCAATAAGCAGTGTCGTCATATTTGTTTCAGAAATATGTTGAAATGCATTCCACAAAATCTCATGAAAATACTGACTCCTAGGCAAATCAACACCTAAGAGGTATTTTAGCTGACTAAAGCCGATTATCAGGGCTGCTGCAGAGGTAAACCCGCTTATTACAGGATGAGACAATAAATTAACAAGAAAACCCAATTTCATGACTCCCATCATCAATTGAATCATACCGACCATAAAAGCGAGTAGTACCGCCATTGTAATATAATGATCACTCCCTGCCTGTGCAAACTGACTGACAGCAACAGCAACAAGTAGAGAATCCATCGCGACAGGCCCTACACCCAATTGTCTTGATGTACCAAAAAACGCATATATTATCTGAGGAACAAGGGCTGCATACAAACCATAAATCGGGGGCAATCCTGCCAACATGGCATAGGCCATTCCCTGAGGAATAAGCATTATGCCGACAGTAATTCCGGCACTCACATCTCCTTTGAGGTGTTTTATGTTATAATCAGGCAACCAGGACAGAATTGGCAATATCTTTTTAATCCCCATAAATTTATCTTTTGTCTTTTGTTAATACAAAGATAAAGCAAGGAAAAAGGAGCTTTAGTGATAACTGTCACAAATAATAATTTCTTTTAAGAATTGATTTTCAAAAATCGCCAAATTCACTCTGAGAATAAAAATGAGGGTTGTTATTTCAGAGTTTAATAATTATCAGCAAGGATATGCTTGAAATTAATAACCATAAAACAAGACCTAAGGTCATTGGCTTCCATCCTGCTGCTTTGATCTTCTGTACAGACAGACCGGCCCCGATCAAAAACAAGGTCAGCACCAAGATAGACTTGGAAATTAATGTAACTGAACCTGTCAGGAAATCAGGCAATGTCAGATAACTGTTTATTAAAATAGAAATAATAAAAAAAAGAATAAACCAAGGGATTTTCACCCTGCTGTTTTTCCCTTTGAACAAATAGATAGAAAATAGTGAGAGTGGGATTATCCATAAGGCCCTTGCCAGTTTGACGGTGGTAGCGACGTTCAATGCCTCGTCCCCGTAAACAACGGCTGCACCTACTACAGAACTTGTGTCGTGAATAGCAATAGCAGCCCAAAGGCCGAATTGATATTGGCTCAGTTCAAAAAAATGACCTATGACAGGAAATAGTATCAAAGCTACTGAATTAAAGAAAAACACTACCCCTAAAGCAATGGAAATATCTTGGTTTGAAGCTTTTATTACAGGGGCAACCGCTGCAATTGCACTACCGCCACAAATAGCGGTACCTGAAGAAATTAAATGCGTTGTTTTGCGATTCATATTTAAAAATATTCCAGTTAAAAATCCAGAAACCAAAACAAGAGAAATGGAAAAGACTGTTAACGATAAACCATCTTTACCTGCCATTAATGAATCCTGAATATTCATTCCAAAACCTAAACCAACTATTGCGATCTTTAAAAGCCAATTAACAGCCCTTTGATTATATTGAACGAAAGGATGGCCCAGAAAATGAGCAAAAATAAATCCACCGACCAAGGCCATTGCACTGTTTAAAAGCGAGGACAAACAGATAATTACACATAAAATGAAGAGTATCTTTACCAATAATTCCTTGCTGTTTTTATCCATATACCCGTTCTTATTTTTTTATTATTGCTTTATTCTCTTAAAATTTCCCGAAGATAATTTTATCTACTTAATAATATAACTATCAGGACCTAGAACCATTTTAATTGAATTTTTCAGAATCGAAAAATCAGGAAATATTTGTAGTTTAATTAAATTGATTTATTCATATAAAAAAATCCCCCTGACAGCCTTTTCATTCTTATGACAAAAGATTGTATTTTATATAAACTATCACCCGAATAAATTTCCATATCTTTAAATATCAATTATAAAATCTAATACGGTAAAACAACATTGGCAATACGAAAATTTCTGCAAAAAACGGATTATGAACCCTATGATAATTAACATTAAGCTCAGAACATGTTGCTTTACAACAGGAATTCAAGTCCTTATATATATTCTTCTTTTCTGCTGCACCATGCTGCTTCCTTCCCTGCTGTTTGCTCAACCCATGCACCTGAATGTTCCCTTTCAGTCTGCCAATAGCAATGTATATGATTTCCCTTTAACAGGCGGCCTCAACAACCCTCAGTTTTCTGAAATAGACTTGAATGGTGACGGTATCAAAGACCTGGTTTATTTTGACAGGCAAGGAGATGTGGTAGTGCCTTTTCTGAATGGTGGAACCTCTAACACAGTGGATTATAGCTATGCCCCGGAATATGCCCACAGATTTCCGGAAGTGGAAAACTGGATGTTGCTTAGAGATTACAACTGTGATTTTATTGAAGATTTGTTCGCCTACAGATATGATTCCAATACAGGGGAGGCAGGTATTACAGTCTATGAAGCAACCCGTGATGTTCAAAACAACATAGTGTTCACAAAAGTAAAAAACATTATTCATTATCACCTGAAACAACAGACACAACTCCTGAACCTTTTTAATTCTCCAATGGAATTACCAGCTATTGACGATATTGACGGGGATGGAGATTTGGACATTTTGAACTTCAGCGCCTCGGGCGGATATATCGAAATGTATAAGAACGAATCACAGGAGAATGGATATGGATGTGATAGTTTAATTTATGTCTTCAATGATGATTGCTGGGGAAGGATATTTGAAAGCAATGCAGGTTCAAATTATTTAAATCTGAGTCCGGATATTGACAGTTGCTCTCACAATCAAGGATGGTCTCCTGTGAAATCATCTCTGCATTTTGGCTCTACACTTTTGACTTTGGACATGAACAATGACGGAACTAAAGAATTGATCATTGGCGACCTGACCTACCCCAATCTGAGCCTGCTGAGCAACTCCGGAAACCCTGACACGGCATATATGACAAATGTAGATTATCTTTTTCCTCAGAACAGTACTGCTGTAAACATCAATGCTTTCCCTGCTGCCTTTTATGTAGATGTAAATAACGACGGAGCCAAAGATATTCTGGCAGCTCCCAATACCGGAAGCAACTCTGTGGATGACGAAAACTGGTATTACAGTAATACGGGAACCGCTAATTTTCCTGTCTTTACTTTTCAGCAAAAAGATTTTATGGTCAATGAAATGATCGATCTGGGAACAGGTTCTGCACCGGCCTTTGTTGATTATAACTCGGATGGCTTGATGGACATAGTAGTGGGCAATGATTATTCGTTTATCAATACAAGTACCGAAGAAACCTATCTGGTTTTGTATGAAAATACAGGGACAGTGAATGCCCCTGCATACACACTGGCAGATACAAATTTTGCGAACATAAAACAATACAATCAAAGAAGACTGAAACCTGCCTTTGGCGATCTTGATAATGATGGTGATCAGGATATGATACTGGGAACAGAAAACGGGCAATTGATCTATGTTGCCAATCTGGGAACAGCTGGAACTCCTTCATTTCCGGGAATTTCAGCAAATTACAGCAGCATTGATGTGGGGCAGAATTCAACTCCACAACTGATTGACGTAGACAGAGACGGAGACCTTGACCTGATAATTGGCGAACTCCGTGGCAATATCAATTACTATGAAAATACCGGCACTCCCGCTGCTGCTGTTTTTTCGAATACTGCCACTTCAGAAACCTTTGGCTTTATCGACGCAAAACTCCCCGGGTATTTAGAAGGTAATTCTGCTCCCTTTCTGTTCGACATTGCAGGTGAATATCATTTTTTTGTTGGAAATGAAGTCGGGGAATTATGGCATTATAATAATGTTGATGGCAACATTATGGGTGCTTTTACACGGGTGAACAGTACTTTGGATAGTCTCGATGAAGGAGAGGAATCAATCGTGACAATTGCCAATATCAATGACGATGAAGCTTTGGAGATTCTGATAGGCAACAAACGAGGTGGACTTAGCCTGTATTCCGAATTTCTACTTTCGGGGATTCATTCCCTTTCCTCTGCTAAAAATTCATTATCCCTTTTTCCAAACCCGGGTGCTGCCTTTATAAATATTGTCTTTGAAAAAGCGGTAAACTCAGAGGCAAGCATTATAATTTCAAATTTACAGGGACAGATTGTAAAACAAAAAAATAGTTGGATAGATCAGAATACGGAACTTGACATTTTCCGCCTACCCCCGGGAATTTATATTCTGACCGTAGAAACGGCTAAGGGCACTTTTACTAAAAAAATGATTAAAAGATAATTATTATTGATCTGTAAATAATCCAAAATCAGCTCATCACACGTTGGTAATTAAATCTCGAACGTATATTCAGCACCACCCTCCTTTTAAGGGCCTTCTCCGACAAGGAATGAATGGGAAAGATGAAGAGAACAATCAGTGTATTTAATAAAAGTTTATAAAAAGGCAGGCCATCGGTAATACTTGTTATGGCAGGGTCAAAAAGCACCAAAATAAATTCAAACAAGAGCAAAAACCCTATAAAGATCAAACCTTCGGCCATTTTAGGGCTCACCTTAATAAAATCAAGGCTGATTATTCCTCCAAAAAACAACAATATCCCCAAAAA
>CAJQOX010000083.1 GCA_905480075.1 uncultured Aureispira sp.
ATTATCCAGAATATCATCATATACGTACAACTCAGTATTTTTTATTTTTCTGTAATTTATAATACTGTTATAGTGTACATAAATCCCGGTGCTTATAAATAAGACTGAAGGAAAAAGTTCTGTCTCTACCAAGGTAATCAAAAGGCTTAGTCCAACACCAAAAACAATCAATATGCTGTTGAATATCAATATAAAACTATTGAAAATTATTTTCCTTTTTCCGGGTGTTTTAAGCACATGTATACTTAAAACATATCCGAAAATAACAGGTATGGAAGAAATTATAGAAAAGCCTACAATTATTTCAATTATTTCTTTTGTGCTATTGTTGAAGAAGTCGTGAAATAAATAACAGCCTGAAGTGATCAGGAATGTCAGTGTTGTTGCAATAGTCAATACTTTTGACATAGTTTTCAATTTATTACAAATTTAATATTTATATTTCTGTTTTTCAAGTTTATATTATTTTTTGAAAAAATATTTAATGAAAATTAATTACCCTTTAATTTTAGATGGCGGACTTTCCAATGCCCTGGAAAAAAGAGGCCACAACCTGAATAATAAATTGTGGACTGCGGCCCTGCTCAAAAATGATCAGGAGGCTATTATTCAGGCGCATCTTGATTATCTGTATCAGGGGGCGCAATGCATTATTACTTCTTCCTATCAGGCTTCATACAAGGGCCTGACTGAATATGGCTATGATTATAAAACAGCTGAGGAATTAATTCGCAAAACGGTCGAATTAGCGGCTGAGGCAGTACGCAGATTTACCGAAGATATTAAACCGCAGATAAAACCGCTTATCGCTGCCTCAGTAGGTCCTTACGGGGCATATAAAGCGGATGGTTCTGAATACAGAGGCAATTATGCTATCATTGATGAGGTACTTGAAGACTTTCATCGTACTTCTTTTCGCCTCTTGAATGATTCTGCTGCTGATTTTTATGCCTGTGAGACGATTCCTTCTATTCAGGAAGCTAAGGTGTTGGCCTCATTGCTTGAAACATCAAAGAAAAAAGCCTGGATTTCCTTTTCCTGTAAGGATGAAAGGCATATCAATGATGGTACAGATATAGAAGAATGCGTTGAGTATCTTTCTGTGCATCCCAATATCTTTGCCATAGGCTTGAATTGTACAGACCCTCAATATGTTGAAGCGCTGATAAAAAGAATAAAGTCAAAGGCAAAGGATAAAAAAATTGTGGTTTACCCGAATACCGGAGAAGTGTACGATGCCAAAACCAAGACATGGTCCGATTGTTCACTGCCGCATTCCTTCGTTAAAATGGCTCAGAAATGGCTCGATTGTGGTGCGGATATTATCGGGGGCTGTTGCAGGATAGGGCCACGGAGTATAGGCGAATTGTCTGCTTATGTGCAAAAGGTGAACAAAGCGAATTAAGTACCTGATATTAATTTACAGCGATTGCTTTTTTCGGGATGAAAGGATCTTCAGCCTGAAGGCTTTGCCCAACGATGGGGTAGGGTTTATCCTTTCCTTAATTTTGATCTTGGGGTCCAGGTTTTCAAATTCGTAATGATAGAGAATCGAACCCAGGGCAATGCCCATCAGCGTTTCAGCCATTCCGGCACCCAAACAGGTATGCGGACCCTTGCCGAAGGGGGCAAAGACATGTTTTTGGCGGTGTTCGTTTCTGCCTTTTTCATACCTTGTAATATCGAAGCTGTAAGGGTCTTTGAAATAGGTTTCCATAAAATGTGTGGCGGTGGTCAGCAGTACAATATTTTCTCCTTTCTTAATCTTAAATCCTTCGAAAACAAAGTCTTTAACTGCCGTTCGGACCATTCCGAAAGCGGCAGGATGCAATCTGAGTGTTTCCATGATAACTGCCTGCAGTGTTTTCATCTTTTTCAATGCGGAGGCATCCGGAATTTTCAGCGACCATTGTGCATCAATTTCTTCTTTCAGCTGTTTGAGTAAAGCAGGATTTTTGTGCAATTCGAAAAGGGCATAATTGATGGTTTGTCCCAGGGTGTCTATACCGGCAAAAAGGGGGAGGATAGCAGAAAAGCGCAGGTCGCCTTGTTGAAATAAATGAGGACATTTTTCTGAAGCCTCCATCACTGCATGCACAAAGTTTTGAATGCCATTGCTTTGTGTCAGGTGTTTTTCCACTACATTGTCGGCAAAGCGGAAGGTCTGATCCTTTGCCTTTCTGAATTTTCTGCCCCTGAACCTGAGCATCCATGCAGGCAACTGATTGAGGGCAAAATGATTGGTGATGCTGTTGACATAATAAAGAAAATGCTGCAGTTCTTCGCGGTCGGGAATCTCACCGGTCATTACACAGCCTATCATCTGTGAAGTTAGCTGAAGGATGCGTTCGGTCACTTCAAAGGGTTTTCCAAGTGGAATATCCGAGAAAATATCTGTACAAAGTTGATTGAGTTTTTCCCTTTCATTTTCTGCTCTGACCTTAGAAAAATCTGTTCGGAACATTTTGCGCAGATACAGATGTTCGGGGCCATCCATTCCTATGAGGAAATTGTCTGCTTCGAGTTCGTGCAGCATATTTTTCCAGAAATTTCGCGACTGCAAAAGCTCCGTTCCGGCATCTCCGGCAAATTTGTTGGCTTCGGCACCTGCCATGACGACATAGTTGAGATGCAGGAGGCTGAGTCTGAATACAGGGCCGGATCGCTGATGTTGTTCTATCAGAAAATTCCGGGGATTTTTGCCCAGCATTTTCAGGGCACTGCCTATCAGCGGAATATTGGAAACCTTGGGAATACTTTTACTGTCCATACTGCAAATATACATCTGCCGGAAGATTATACAAGCACAATAATTTTTTTCCTGAGAAATGAACCTGTATATTTAATAATCATTTTTATTCATCCTTTAATTCTGACATCATAACATTCAATGTATGAGTGTTTAAGGGATATTCAAATGTAAATTTTGATGCGAAGCGTTTTTTTTATTATAATAAACGGTGAAATAGAAAAGGCAATGATAAACAGAAAGTGCATTCAGGGATCAATTCAGATTAAAAGATGAAAAAAATATTAAAAGATGTAAATGCCGATAAGGTTCACGCACTTTACGACGCAGCACCCTACCCGGATGTTTTGGAAGGAAAAATGAGGAGAGGTACGCCCATGTTGGCACACTGGATCAATGCGTCAGTGGCGCCCGACGGCCCGGCCCTGCATCCTCAGGCCAATATTCTGAGTGCAGGTTGTGGCAGTGGGGCAGAGGTGTTTTTGCTCGCCCGGCAGTTTCCGCAGGCAAAGGTAACAGGGCTGGACTTCAGCGAAGCTTCCATCCTGCGGGCAAGACAGCAGGCAGCAGCAGAACAAATTACTAACGTCCGCTTCGATGTGGCCGACCTGACCTCGGAGGGATGGCAAGAAAAGTACGAAGCCTTTGACTTTATTTCCTGTCACGGCGTGGCCGATTTTGTGTCGGATGCAGCGGCATTTATGCAAAACCTTTCCTCCTGTCTTGCCCCTGAAGGAGTGCTCTGTATGACGGTCAATAGCCCCGATCATCCCGGAGAACGCATCCGCAATGCCTTTGGCAGTCTGGGAATTGATGCTGCTGATTTCGAGGATACAGCAAGGCAACGGAAACTACTGCAGATGATGGTAGGTCTGATGGGCAGCAGTGTGGGAATAGAAGGGCTGGCAGAAGCTCCGAAGGGATATCTTGATGTGGATATTTTTCCGCCTATCGCACATCACAACTCTATAGAAACCTGGTGCAAGAAGGCAGAAGACTGTGGCTTGTGGTTCTGCGGTTCTATGGATGCCCCTGTAGGGCTTACAGAAATTAATGACAAACAGCTGCCCTTGCTTTACCCACTCGATAAAGCCGAATTGTCGGTATGGATGGCAAAATTGCGGAGGCAACCCGGCATGCAGCTGCTGTTCAGCCGCCGTCAACCCACCGGTCCACGATTTGATAAACCGGAAGAAATACTGGCCTGGCGCCCTCTGCTTTCTTCTTCTGTGGGGCAGCTGCCCGAAATGACAGTGGACCCGCAGCAGCACCGGCCGATGACCCTGCGTTTTGAGGCCTTGCCGGACTTTATCATATACAGCACTGCCTATGACCTTGAGGTGCTGCGTTGTTGTGACGGCAACCTTTCTGTACAGGAAATCCGGGAGGCTATCCCTGCAGAGGGAGATTGGGAATCCCTGCTTGCCTGTCTGTTCCGGGCATATCATTTTGGGGTATTGACGGGAGCCTGAAGAAGACAGAACAGAAAATGGACTAATTCCAGGTAATCGTATCTGACTCCATAGTCAATACTCTTCCCGAAGCTTGTTCTATGCTGACCGTAAAGACATGCGTAAGGTTGTTTGTTGGACGTTCAGTTAATTCAAGGGGAAATATTACATAATCATCTGATCCATAATTACCCGATTGGTAACTGTAAAAATTCTTTATCCACAAAGTCAATGGGCTTGAATGCACATCGATTATAGAGCTTAAAACTGTGCCTGCAGGGCAATTATTAAAATCCATATTACTGGTCACGATGATGTTTTTAAGCCGGTCTTTTAGACCCAGTTCACCTTCATACGGACAGCGCTGCGTAGCATAACATGTATTTACAAAAGGATTGAAAGTTACCTCTGCTACATAATCAGTATCTAAAACCAAATTCAGAAAGAGGGTATTGCTAGTGATCTGATTGTTTAGGGGAGGATTTTGATCTTCATCCACTATTTCAATTTTTAAATCATTAATTGCCCAGTAAACAAATTCATTTGTGCAGCAACTACTTAATAAGAAACCCAATATTCCGGTGGACAGTACAAGACAGATAATAGCTTTCTTCATGAGGACAATTTTTAAATTCAGAGATTTTTTATAATGTTCGGGCAAAAAATAGTCCAAGACAAATATAAAGCAGAGAAAGCATATTTGTAGATGTTAAAGTCATCAACTTTAACATAAATGACAATTTTTTTTCCTTTAAAAGTGAAATTCAGAAATTTGGATTCTTTATTTGCTTCTTTATTCAGAACTTATCATTTTGGGCTTTTGAATGGTATTTTTGAATGATTCAGGAGAATTCGGTCTTAGACATAAGTTGGGGCACGTAAAACCCCCTTCACGTACCCCTAAAGGTTTTTACACCTTTTTTATAAATTTATTTTTGTACCCTTTTCATTATTATTCTGATTTGAATAAACAGAATAGTTACTTTTTATTTTAGTGAATAGATTATGATATAATAAATACTTAATAGAAAGTATATATTTTTATTTCATATCGCAAAATATTAAATTTTTAAAAATAAAATGATGGATTGAAGTGATTTTATCTTTTTTCACGAGTATGCGTGAAGGTTTTGCAGCTATTTGGCCCCAAAATTTGAATTGATCATTTTTTTACCCCTTTAGCTCAGCTATTCATTGCATTAATCAGACCTTTACTTCCATATATTCCTGTTTCGCCTCATCGAGCAATTGCACGATAGCGGCACGTTGCGCGATCACCTTTGCCACCCTTTTACTTTTGTTATAGAATCGGGAGAATAGGGTCAGCTGATCATTGGTATTTTGCAGATTTCGCCAGTAAGCCATTGTGAAAAAAGCGGTCAAGGGCAAGCTGAGACCGTAAATTGCAGTGAGGTATCCTGTCCCGGCAAAATGATGGAAGGTATAGATCTGTATGGAATAGAAAAGGGGAAAGGTGAAGATGCCGGTAAACATCATCAGTGGAGCAATATACTCCTCAAAATTGGTTAATTTATAAGCTATTACAGAGGGCAATTTATAGGGCAGGTAATTATTTATCAGGCCATACAGCCATAAAGGGAAACCAAAAAGTAAATAGAATACATGGCGCAGTCCGGCACGAAAGAAGGATTTTCGTTCATCGGAATTTTCAAAGAGATCATCATGCAATCTCAACTGATCAAGATTGCAGAAATAATTATTTAATTTATTTTTTAAAATAGCAACCCTGTCAGCATCTGTTTCTTTGAAATACCTCAGGGCTTCTTCTATTCCTTTGGTGGCACGGAAATCTTTCTCAGCATCCTCAGCCTTCCAGTCGAATTTATCGAGCAGCTGTCCTTTGTAAACATCTTCTATCTGCCCGAGCAGGTTGTCTTCTTCAGCATCTTGTGTGATGATAATCTGTTCGTGTAATTGTTCTTTTATTTTATCGGTGAGTGCCTGCGCCGTTGCCCTTTCATCCTGCAGGTATTGTTCTTTCCATTCTCTTACTTCTATCGGGTCGTTAACCGTAATATACAGATCCGATCTGAAGAGGCGTGGATTGGAATAATTCAGTCCGATCGTAACAATTTTTACACCGAGCTCAAAATCATATTCCGCTTCTGCCCCCAGGGCTATTCTTGCTGCCCCGGTTTTTATTTTGTGTAATTGACGGCCGTGTTTGCTCACCCCTTCCGGAAAAATCAGGATAGTATCACCGTCGGCGAGACGTTCAAAGCATTTAGAAAAGAGAAAACTTGTATTTGCTTTGCCATCCGGGCTGTCAGCGGCCCTCATTACCGGAATTGCCCTCATATTGGTCAGCACCCACTTGCTGACAGGAGAGTTGAAAACCGATGCCTTGGTCAGGAAACGCGGTTTTTGTTTCAGGAAACAACCAATTACCGAGGCATCCATAATAGTACTCGGATGGTTGGCCGCCACGATCATCGGACCCTTATCGGGGAGGGCTTCCCTGTTTTGTACTTCAATCTTACGAAAGAAAATACGAAGTGCTATTTGTACTATCAGTTTCAGAAAGGAAGTAATCATTGGTGGCGTATTGAATTTCAGAACAGTGAAAAATTATTTTATATAAAAGAAACAAATTTTGGACTAAGAGTGGCTTTTTTGTATAAATTTTTCTTATTAATTTTCTGAGAGTATGTTGAGTTCCTGTTCCGACCGTAGCTGATAAATATGAATTTTAATCAAACCCTTATCAAAATATTAATCATGAACAATTAAACAATCCGGCAATTTTGTTGTATAATCTAGGGTTGGAAAATAGAGTGATACTTAATATTATCGGGTCAAAAAAACATTTATGTCAAATATAAAAAACAAAAAAAGTACAATAAACAGAAAGGAGCAAATAGATATATGGATAGATGTAGTCTGTCCTTTTTGTTTTCTGGCAAAGAAAAAACTGGAAGCTGTTATAACCAAAATGAAGGTAGCAGACAAGGTTGAAATTATATGGCACAGTTTTCAACTCGACCCTCAGTTTCCACAAGATACTTCGGTACCCTCTCTGCAATACTTAAGGGATAAAAAGGGGTTTTCCGATGAAGCGCTAACAGAAATGTGTGCTCCCTTAATTATTGAAGGGAAAAAATATGGCATTGATTTTAATTTTAATACCTCCTTTAATTATAACACTTTAAATGCCCACAGACTGATACATTGGGCAACGTTATTTGATAAAAATGAGCTGTTGACAGAAGCAATTATGCAAGCAAGTTTTTGTGAGGGTATAGATGTGTCTAAGGAAGAAAATATTTTATTAGTTATTAAAAAAACCGGATTGGATGTTTCTTTGGCGAAAACTGTACTTAAAAGTGATGATTTTATTCAAAATGTATCTGATGATATAGATCTATCGTATAAATTAGGGATTTACGGGGTTCCATCCTTTGTATCAGAAGGGAATTTGATATTATATGGCGCACCTGATGAAAGTTTATTTGAGGAAATGATTGCTTCAGTTTACAAATTGGTTAATAATTAAGAAGAATACAAAAGTATTAAGGCGTATACTCTGTTTATAATCAGCACTTTTTAAGTCTTTTTATTGTTAAAAGGGTTAAAATCAGCCGTTTTTAAGCATATAACTAAGGATTGTTGATCAAAATTAGTTTTTCTTTAAAATTTTTCGTATCTTAAGTAAGAGGCACAAACAATATATAAACCGTGCTTATGAAATATTTACTATTTTTTCTTCTTCTTCTTAATTTTTCCTGTGTTCCCAAACCAAGTCAAATAAGGTGTCATTTTAAAATTATACTATCTGACGAAATGTCGGACCCCTGCAATAACACCGCAACTCCCTTCATAGATTTAAATTGGTTTTATGGCACTTATCAGTTGGTAGTTCCCAAGACTACTTACCGAACAGATGATTTTGCTTTAAGGAACAATTCTTCTCCCTTTATTAAGGTTCGTAATTTGAATCAGTGTAATACCATTACCATTGAATATTATGTGGATAATGTTTTAACTGAAACAAAATCAACAGACCTTGGTTATCAAAGTAACTGTGCAGATTTATGTTCAGAAGGCACCTACAGGACTTTGAATTTTATTTATCCCTGATGAAGCAGTTTGATTCGGTTCCAAAAGCCCAAAAACTGATTTTCGGGTTCTTGGAAATTAAGACAGTTCACTGGAAATACGAGTAGCTTCAAGAATCAGGGTCATTTTATTGTTCCTGGAAGTTTTGAGATTAAACAACCTGTACATTTTTCGCAAGGAAGAACTCGTTCCTTCATAACTCATTGAGATTTCTTCGGCAATTCTTTTGTTTGTAATTGTAGGGTCTTTGAATATAGAATTCAGGACTTTCCAGTCAGTAGGGTTTAGCTTGCCGTTGATTACTTTTTCTATCTTTTTTTTATTCAGAACAACATCTTTTCTATCAATTAAATCAGGGGCAGCCACCAATTTAATAAAGCTTTTTTCTTTCAATAATTCTATTTCGTGGAGTAATGTATCCCGTTCGTTCAAATGTCGAATTTGTTTGAGCTTTAAATAAGTCCCGAGAATTATAATAAAGAGCAAAAATGTACCGACAATAAAATAGGTTTTTTTTTGCTCCATTAATTTATCGGCATTTCTTAGTTTTTCATATTCGACTTCTTTAGCCAAAGCTTTTTTCTCGAATTCATATTTGAAAGCCTGCCGCAAGATTGCTTTTTGATTGTCTTTGTTCAACACACTATCCCTTGTTTGTACATAGATTTTAAACATGTCAAAAGCCTTCAACTTCTTTCCTTCGGATTCGTAGGATTTGTACAATAATTCAGCAGCATTTGAAATCTGCAGTAAATTAGAAGATTCACGGACCAGATTCAGGGCTTCCACACCATAAACGATGGCAGTATCATAATTTGCAGATTTATGATAAATATTACCGACACTAACAAGCGTATGTGCTATGTTTTTTTTAAAACCAAGTTCTTTACTGATCATTAAGGAACGCTTTAAAAAATTCAGCGCTTTATCTTCAAGGCCCATAGCCCCGTATGAAACGCCGATATTATGTAATGATGCCGCAATACCCTCCTTGTTTTTCAATTGTTTTTGAATCTCCAAACTCTCATTATAAGCCTTTAGTGCTTCCTTGTATAGCTTTCCTTGTTTATGAATGTTTCCGATATTGTTTAAAATATAAGAATAGGTGATTTTATCATCTGATTTCTTAATTAAAGACAGGCTGCTGTTCAGGTATTCCAAAGCCTTGTCATATTCTTTCATTTCGTAATAGAGAGAACCCAGAATATTCATACAGACAGCGACCTGATCATAATTTCCGTTTTTTTCCTCAATAATCAAACTGCGGGTATAATAATCAATAGAGGAAGTCCAATCACCTTTCAGCCAATAAACACTGCCAATATTCATAAAAGCATCCGATTTGCCCGACTCATCATTCAGTTCTTCATAAATCCTCAGGCTTTGTTGATTACAGATAACAGCACGATTATAATTGTTTAGGTTTGCCTGTGCTTCACCCTGTATTTCCAGTGCTCTGATCATCCACTTTTTTAAGCCCTTACTTTTAGCAAAGTCGTATAGAATTTTTGTAAAATAAACAGCACTGTCATTTTTTGAATTCAGATATCCCGTATTGGTCATTCTTATTAAAGCCTTGATCCGGCTACTGTCTGCCTGTGAATTATCCTCCCAGATATTCCATAGAGAATCAGTGTTTGTTTGGCCAAATATACAGAGTGGGGACAGAAATAATATGAAAAGGAGATTTTTCAAATCGTTGGGTCTTAAATGAAGTTGGATATCGTTTTATTTTCAGTTCCCATCTAAGGGGGAAACTGAAAGTAGTACTTATTAGTCTGTTTTAATAATAACAATTGATTTATTCCTATATCAAAGTCATTAAAACCACTTCATTGAAGAAATTTATTTTATAATTTCCATTAGGAAATATTACCTGTAGAATTGTTTTATTTGTAATCTGATAAATTTCAGGGAGCATTAATAAAAGAAGATTGGCAATGTATAAAAAAACCAGGAGATTATCCACATTCCCCCGAAAAGGACAATACTCCCGGCTTTTTAATCAAGCTTTATATTTGCTTAATAAATATTAATATAAAATTTAGATAGTAAAATATTGTTGCCAATAACAAAAATGAGATAAACTAATTTATAGTATTTTTAGATAGGTTTTAGTCATTATTTATTAAAAAAAGTCATTTGAGGGTGATTTTCACGTATATGCGTGAAAAACAAAAGTTAGGGCAGCATCTTCTAAAGAGATTTTTATTAATATTGCTTATTGGGAGAATAAATAAGAAGCGACAAAGAATTAAACCAATTCCTCCAAAAACAATCCTCTAAAAAACTTCCGCCCAAACATATTTATTCATAACTTATAGGAGATTTCAATCCAGATTTTTCCCAGAACAAGTAATAAATATGAAAAACAATACTTTTATTCCCGGTTTGTTAAAAGGCATCGCCCTGATTTTTTTTGTTGCCAATGTAAGCATTATAAGCGCTCAGCTTCCCGACCCTGCCCTGATAGGATATTTTCACAACTGGCAAGATCCGAATGCACCCTATATAGCCCTTGACCAGGTAGATTCCCGCTATAATATTATTGATGTCTCCTTTGCCTTGCCACAATCCGGTACAGATTATCAGATGGAGTTTGTTCCTGATGTCGGAACTGATGCAGCCTTTATTGCAGACATACAAACCCTGCAGGCACAGGGCAGAAAAGTGCTGATAAGCATAGGGGGGGCTACGGCACCGATTTCTCTGGATAATAATATGGAAAGGGATTCTTTTATTTCTTCTATGACTGACATCCTCAATACCTATGGTTTTGATGGTATGGATATCGACCTGGAGGGGAGTTCTCTTTCTGTCAGTGGCGGCACAATTTCCAATCCCACCGATGTTCCGATAATCAACATGATAGATGCCCTAAGGGATTCTATAGAAATTCTGCATGTTCAATTATACAATAGCGGG
>CAJQOX010000084.1 GCA_905480075.1 uncultured Aureispira sp.
CCACCAAAGATCAGGAGCAGTTTAAACATAAATGACCAAAGTTGACCCATTGACTCCACCCATTGCAAGGAGCCCAAAGTCAGTCCAACAGAGTTGACGACCAGTGATATGCTTCCTAATAAAAAAAATCCGCAGCCAAGTATCATCCAATAAGGGCGCAGCGATGGTTTTTTTTCTACACTGTTTATTGCGAGAAAAATAAGTGCAAAAATGGTGGTAAAACTTACAATAGTAGTAATCATCATTTATTTTTTAAAATACAAAGAGTACTTATTCACTGTTTAAGGACAAAGTTAGCCTATTATTTTCAAACTTTGCTTTTCTTTACAGAATTTTAAACATTAGCCTTATATTTGTGCTGTAATTTAAAATTTTTTCAGCTCTTTTGCTGATTCATATTGCATATTCAAGCACCTTTTTATGATTAAGGTAATAGAATGTCCCCGGGATGCAATGCAAGGCATCAAAGATTATTTCATTGATACTAAGCTTAAAGCTTCTTATATCAACAAACTTCTGCAGGTTGGTTTTGATACAATCGATTTTGGAAGTTTTGTGTCGCCCAAAGCGATTCCTCAGATGAAGGATACTACTGAGGTTTTGTCTCTTCTCGATTTGAAGGAAACCAAAACAAAGTTATTATCTATTGTAGCTAATCAGCGGGGTGCAAAAGATGCCTGTCGGTTCCCCGAAATTACATATATTGGATATCCTTTTTCTATTTCCGAAACCTTTCAGCTGAGAAATACAAATGCTACAATTGCCGAATCCATCAAAAGGGTAGCAGATATTCAGGAATTATGTATTAAGTATAACAAAAAAATGGTGGTTTATGTTTCTATGGGCTTCGGAAATCCTTACGGAGACCCCTGGAATGTAGAAATTGTACAGAAATATGTAGATTTACTTGCTGACATGGACATAAAAATACTTTCACTTTCAGACACGATCGGAGTGGCCGACAGAGCGAGTATTGAATACCTTTTTAAAAATCTTATCCCTCCATTTCCGGATGTTGAGTTTGGCGCACATTTTCATACCCGTCCTGATGAGTGGGAAGAAAAGATTGATGCTGCCTTTCAGAATGGCTGTCGTCGATTTGATTCTGCTCTGAAAGGTTATGGGGGCTGCCCAATGGCAAAGGATGATTTGACAGGAAATATGCCAACTGAAAAAATGTTGACCTACTTTCCTGAGAATAAGGTTGATTTGAATCTCGACATGAAAATTTTAGAAGAAGCTTTGTTGATGACTGCTGAAGTGTTCAGGGAACATTAAATATTTTATTGAATCGTATTTTAAAGTATACTTTTTACACCAAAACAGGGCCCTTTTGGCATCTGTAATAGTATTGGGAAAATATTTTTTGATTCTTATTCGAAAATTGGATATCAATCTTGTTTTATTTCCATAAAAATAAGTATTATTGCACTTGATTTATAAATTGGAAATGATTTTTTCACTAATTTTGTTTCTGATTTCTTTTTAATTACTTCTTTTTTCTTACTTTTTTGGATTCTTTGAATATTATAATCTGTATCAAATGAAAATTGCACTGAATATATTGCTTGTTTTTGCTTCAATAGGTCTTATTTATCTTCTTGTTGAAACTATACGAAAACCAATTAATTTCAAGGAAACCCGCGAATTCAGAGAAGTACTCGTAAGGGAACGTCTGAAGCAAACTGCTGAATTGCAAAAAGTATACAAATCTCTTCGTAAGAAATATGCTGAAAGTTACGATTCCCTTAAAATGGCACTGACCAATGATACCTTTTTGATCGATCAGGTAATGGGGGATAAATTTGATACTAATCAGGTTGTTACTGTTATTCAGATTAAATTGCCTGCCAAAGATTCACTAAGGGGTATTATCAAAAAGAATGCTCCGGACCCTAATATGTCTGTAGAGGAATATTTTACCTTTTTACGGACGGTCCCTTTTTCAGATGGCAAGGAATTTTATTTAAAAGCCTCAGAGGCAATTGTGGAAGGGACGGACTCTTTAATGGCACCTGCCTTTGAAGCAGGCACTACCCTTGGTACTTATCTTTCTGAATTCGATTCTGCTTCTCATGTTATATATGATCCGGAATTTAATCCTAATAGTATCAGAAAAGTAGGTGATTTGTACAAACCATCAACGACGGGTAATTGGTAGACATTATATTTAATATTTTTGAGGAGGATTTTAACAAAAATCTAACCCATTCCTACAACTTGTCTGTACTTTTAGGGACAGGGAGAATGTCTTATCTTATCTGCAATCAACAACAGCAGGTCCTTGCCCTCAGGTCTTATCAACTTACAGACCTGCCGGCCAAAAAACCACTTAAACAGTTACTGATAGAAGACAGTATTATTCGTGAAAAGTTCAGGTCAGTAAGGGTCGGGGTTTTCTCTCCGAGGTTTTCTTTACTTCCCGAGACACTTTTTGAAATATCAGAAACGGATTCTTATCTTGGACTTACGAATACTCTTTTACGTAATGATAAGGTTATGTACGATGAGATGAACAGTTTGAAAATGGCGAATATTTATGCTTTTGAAGAACCCTTCGTCCAGGATGTCAGAGAACATTTTCCATCGGCAGAATTTTATCATATTTCCACAGGACTGATTAAAAATTTTGTAGATAATTTTGACAGCTCCAATTCCAAAAATATCTTTCTGAATATTTATGATCATTTTGTAATGATCACAGTGGTAGAGGACTCAAAACTCCTCTTCCATAATATTTTTTCCTTTAAAGCTTCCCCCGATTGTCTGTATTATGTGCTTTTAGTTTGTAAGCAGCTCGGGCTCAACCCCCTTAAGTCCCCGCTGCATATTGTTGGAGACCTGGTCGATGAATCCGAAATCTATAAATTACTTCATAAGTACATAAAAACTATTCATTTCGTCAACCGGCCCAATTATTATCTTTTTGGCGAAAAGCTACAGGAAAATCTTCCTAAAAACTTTTTCTTTGATCTGTTCAGCCTCAAATTATGCGAATAGTAAGCGGGTTTCTAAAAGGTCGGCGTTTCGATATGCCTTCAGCTAAATGGAAGACAAGACCTACAACAGATTATGCCAAGGAAAGCCTTTTTAATATCCTCTTTAATCAGATAGAATTAAATGAAATTGAAGTACTTGATTTGTTTTCAGGTACCGGAAATATTGCTTTCGAGTTTGCCTCGAGAGGAGCTCAAAAGGTTATTTGTGTAGAAAAATTCGGTCCCTGTATCAATTTTATTCAAAAACATATCGTCAAATTTGACTTGGAGGAAGTTTTGGAAATTAGAAAAAAGGATGTTTTTAAATTCCTTGATACTCATCAGCAACAGTATGATGTAATATTTGCAGATCCTCCTTACGATTCTAAGGGGTATCCGCTCATTCCTCATTTTGTTGAAAAAAATAATTTGCTTAAACCAGAAGGTTTATTAATTATTGAACATGATTCCCGCCAGAATTTTGAAAATTATCCTAACTTTGCAGACCTTCGTCAATACGGACAGTCTTTCTTTAGTTTTTTGGAATATTAATAGAATGTTTTTTTATAATTGTCTGAATTTCATCAATGAGTAGATATCTAAAACTTGCAGCAATTCTCCTGATTGCTTACAGTATTCTTGCAGGTATGCTGATACCTTTGGGAACCGGAGTTCTCCATGTATCTCCCACTACCGCTAAAGGGGGCGAAGAACTTGCTCTCACGCTGAAGGCTTATAATGCTGTCTTTGAGCAGAACAACGGTAGTTTTGAAGCTAGGATAAGGCTCAATCCGGAACAGGCAGTATGTACTAAAAAAATTAAGGTCAGCAGCTCCAATGAACTGACACTATACTTTGATATACCCCGGGGTAAATTACCTGTACAGACCAATAGCGAAAATGGTAAAAAATCCCCCTTCCCTCTATTGGAAATGTTTGATAATGTAAATGGTTATACCTCCCTCGAATCTGTCGTTTTTCTCAAAGAGGGAGCCCCCGATGCTCAGAATGTACAGGCTTTCTGTCAAGTAGTACCTTTTAACAATATAGAAAAAACTTCTTTCCCCTTTTTAAATATTCTCGAAGAAACCATCCGTAACCTCTTTTATCATGTCCCAATGTGGTTTGCCATGATGGTTCTATTACTGATGTCAGCGGTATACAGTATTCTTTACCTTAGAAATCCACAGATAGGTCATTATGATATCAAATCATCTTCCCTTGCTTCTGTAGGGGTCCTGTTCGGTTTTGTTGGAATTGCTACCGGGGCTTTATGGGCACGACATACCTGGGGAGCCTATTGGTCCTTCGATGTCAAACAAAATACTTCTGCGATTGCTTTGCTAATATATCTGGCATATTTTGTTCTCAGAAGTTCTTTTGACGATATGGATAAAAGGGCAAGAATTTCTGCAATTTATAATATATTTGCCTTTGCAACACTTATCCCTTTACTCTATGTTATTCCCCGCCTCGTAGATAGTTTACATCCTGGCATGGGAAACAATCCAGCTTTTTCAAAGCTCGACCTGGATAACACGATGAGAATGGTCTTTTATCCTGCTGTAATAGGTTGGATTTTAATGGGCTTTTGGATGGCTGAAATTGCAACAAGAATTGAAAAAATTAAAGAAAGAAAACTGGAAGAGAATTTTTGATTTTATAATGACAATATATTTTATGTATAATGTTTTTGACAGGCAATCTTATACATCTTTTAATACCTTGATTTAATTTATTATTTCATGTTCTGTTTTTTTTTATTAAAATAAATTTTTTAATAATTCTTTTTTTTTGGAAAAAATACCATTTTTGTGGTCTCAAATGATGAAACGAATTTATTACATATTGATTTTTACACTTTTGCCACTATTCACATTTGCTCAGAATACAGGGGCAGATGATTATTTTGGAAATATTGGTAAAATTTACGTCGTGGTTGGTGTTTTGATGATCCTTTTTGTCTCTATGATTGGCTTTTTGATCTATCTTGAACGTAAAATCACACGAATTGAAAAACTTTTTGACGAGTAATTCTTATTGGGGTGTTTGACCAAAAACTACTTTAATCCAACACTCTTTTTATTAATAAAAACTGTTTTATATAACTTTAACCAAAAAAAACTATGTCAGATTATAGCTTTTTTGAAGGAGTCGAGAAAAATTTTGAGAAAGCAGCTGCCTTTACCGACTTACCCAAGGGCCTGCTCGAACAAATCAAAGGTTGCAATTCTGTATTTCGTACTAAATTTCCTGTCAGAATAGGAGATGATGTAGAAGTATTTGAAGCATACCGTGTTCAACACTCTAACCACAGAATGCCTACAAAAGGAGGTATTCGTTATAGTATGGGAGTAAATCAGGATGAAGTAATGGCACTTGCTGCATTGATGACCTACAAATGTGCTGTTGTTGATGTCCCCTTTGGTGGTGCTAAAGGAGGCGTTAAAATTAATACAAGAAAATACACAGAAGATCAGTTGGAACGTATTACAAGAAGGTATGCTTCTGAATTGGTCCGTAAAAACTTCATAGGCCCGGGTATGGATGTACCTGCGCCTGATTATGGTACAGGTCCACGTGAAATGGCCTGGATTATGGATACTTACTCTGCACTGAATCCCGGTGAAATTGATGCTGCAGGATGTGTAACTGGAAAGCCTGTTACTCAGAACGGTATTCGTGGCCGTACTGAAGCAACCGGCCGTGGTGTTTTTTATGCAGTAAGAGAAGCTTGTAAATACGAAGAAGATATGAAGGCCCTTGGTCTTACTACCGGGCTTGCAGGTAAAACAATGGTTATTCAGGGGCTTGGTAACGTAGGTTCCTTT
>CAJQOX010000085.1 GCA_905480075.1 uncultured Aureispira sp.
TAGTGGTCAGGTCTTGCTGAAGGGACTCAAATTCAATGACAAGCGGTCCCTGAGTAGGATTGGGAGAAACAACAAAGGCATCAGAAAAAGTACTGACAACAGGAACGGAGTTATTATTGTTTATGTTGACCGGCAACCAAAAGGTATCTTTGGCAAGTATATCGTTAAAAACAATGATCTCAATAGTATCGGGGCCTGTAGAATTCCATAGAATATCAAATTGATTGGCATTGATATTGGATACCGTACCCATATTTACGTTGACACAGCCCACTATAATATTCTCATTGGCTGTTACAGTATAGTTTTCTGTCTGAGTTACAGAGGGAGTAGTAGTACCTGCCACAGAAGTCACTTCCGGCTTCAATACATGTTCATACATGAAATCTGCTGACATATTGACTATAGAATCGAGATAGGCAGAGTTGGTCAGTTCGGGTTCATGTCCTGCTCCTTCAAAGGTTTCGAAAAAATAAGGGATGTTATTTCTGTCGAAGGTTTCACTGAGCGGCACACTGCCATACATAGCAGGAAATAAGGGATAGCCAAAGGGGCTTCCGTAGTTGTAATTCACCAAAGAATCCTGATCGCCGTGAAAGAGCATGATAGGGACAATGTCGTCGGGGGCATCACCAATGAAAGCGGTGTCGAGGATTCCCCCCCAACATGAGATAATACCATGAACCATTACTTCCTGATTGTTCCAGTCTGTATTTCCTGAAGAATAGACTCCGCCGAGGTCATCCGAATCGAGGCCAAAGCCGAAACCCTGATAAGAAAGAGGCGCCTGAGACTGTTCCATAAAGGCACTGTGCAGACAAGTAATCGCCCCTGCACTGTTGCCTGAAATAATTATATTAGCTGTATCTATTCCATACAAATTTCTGTTCTCCGCCATAAACCGGAGTGCCGCCTGCAAATCCTGAACTGAACGATAAACCGCCCTTTCGGCACTTTGAGAATTCAGCGTATTGAAACCCAATCTGTAATTTATGGCAACACAGACAAAACCCCGCTGTGCCCAATAGCTACAAAAAGCATCTGCCGGCGGAAATAGCTTATCCCCTATCAGATAGCCGCCTCCAAAGAGAAAGACAACAAGCGGCCTGTGTGTAAGCGTATCGGCAGTGGGTTCATATATATCGAGATTATAGTTAGTAGTAAATATAGAGGCAAATCCTTTAGCCTGCTGATAAGTAACATTCATGGTTTTAGTAACCTCAAAGGTCGAATCTATATAGCGGTTACTATTACATAGTTGTGCAGAACAGTTGAGGTATGTAGTGAGAAAGAGGAAAAATATAAGTAGAGTATTTTTTGTAGAGGTTGATTTCAGCATGGAGTAGTATAGTATTTGCCTGATAACAAATGTTTTTGGAGATCCAATTTATCTGATAAGAGAACAATATAAAAAACTACAGTATTCTCATTCAAGGCATTGGCTTAAATTTTTTAGTGCTATAAAATTAATTAATTTTTTCGTTAATTATAAAATCATCAGTATTAAATAATCAATACGAAGATATCTAAGTCCTGAAACAGAGAAAGTTCCACACTGTTTTTCAAAAAAAAAACTATATTGCAGAAGCATATCATAATAAACAAAAGGGCATTCCTAAATTATAACAAATGAAAGACCTGCTCGACAAGCATCTTACAGAAGAGCATACAGTTCATGCTCCCAAATTTTTTCCAGTATTTCAATGGCTCTTCATCTATTTTATCCTATTGGGTATTTTCATGGGGACCCTCATCTATATCATTGGTCTTGCCCCCCTTGTACCTTTCCAAAAAGGAGAATTTATGTACAACCTGAAGGAAGAGGTTGTCCGCCTGGGTTTTGCCGAACTGATGTTCTTTGTTTCCGGGCATATCCTTCAGCGCAAAATGTATACCCTCTACAACAAATCTGTACTGCGTTCTGCTATGGTTCCGATACTTTTTTTCAATGTTTTTTTAACCTTTTCCATGATCAACTTATTCTGGAGTGGAGAACATCAGGACGAATCGATCTGGTATATAATGAGTATATGGGCTATAATTAATGGTTGGATCATCTCCCTTTCCTTATTGGTCAGCTGGTATTTTGAGCATCAGAAAAAGTGGTTGTATTTTCTCTGTATTTTTGGACATTGGATGCTCATCAGTTTGTTGGGCAGTTATTATGTAAGCTGAGTTTCCCGCTTTGAAAACAGTAGAAATGCAGTACTAAAAGATAAAACATTTCTAATATTAAGTCCTTAATCTTCAAACTTCAATTTTTCATCAGGGCGTCCGGGCGCTACGTTTCGAAGCTTGCCTTGGAAATAGTAGTAAGTAGCAGGTCATAATTGATAAGTAAATTTTGCAGATTTTTGGATTGTTTGATTTTCGGGATTTTGAAAGTGGTTGATTTTCGTGGACTTTTGGAAAGTGTAGACTTTTGGAAAGGTGGGGATTTTGGTCCGTCAGACATCTAATCCTAATCTTTTTTATTAATCTTCACATTTTTTAAATCATAAAATTCAAAAATTAATGAGTTCTGAACACCTGAAAACGTTTTTTACAAAAAAAATATTAACTTATAGATAAAAGAACAAATTTTAGTAAGAACATAAAAAATATAACCTGTTGAATAATATTCTGCATGCCCCCAAAATACATACAAAGTGAAACAAATAATAACAACTGCAATAATTGCATTATTCTTAATTCCGTATTCTTCGAAATCTGACAATTCAAGCATGATAAATCATGCAAATACAGAGCTGTCGGATAAACTTATTTCTTATTTTAAACATATAAATGCAACAGAAACTGATCCTGTAACACTAAGCCGAACATTTGGATATCTGAAAGGACAGCAATATACCTTAGACAAAATTAAAAGCAAATACCCTGATTTAGAATTGGAAGTAAAAAGAGCTGAAATCGAGTTTAGCTTATCATTTAGAAAAGCCGGAGAAAGAATTAAAAAAGAGATCCAAAACCTGATGGGCAGTGATTTTGATAAATTTGAGCACGAGATGATGGACAAATTAAAATCAATGCTTGAATCTCAGAACATTACAAAAGATCTGGCTTTGAGTTTTATTGAAGAAGTAAAAATGCGGGCAAAGGGAAACATAGAGAGTCCTGTTCTTGAAACATTACTCACCTATCAATTCATCGAATTTCCTTCTGCTGAATTTTCATCAGGCTTTGTTGAAAAATATACTACAAAAGGTCACTACAAGGCAAAAGGAGTTACCATAAATGCTAAATTGCCAATAAGCTGGAAGCAAAAAGAAGGAGACAGACCTAATATTGTACATAAATTTATCAGTAAAAACGGTGAGGGAAAAGACATGATCGCTTTTATGGTAAAAGATCTTGGATTGCCTGAAGGGTACAAAGTTACAAAGGAAGAGGCAGATGAATTTTTCAATGAATCTGAAATAAAAAATTTTTTACCCGACGGAAGTGAATTCATATCAGCAAAAAAGATTACCCTTGACAGGCATATAGGATGTCAGTTAATTTTTAAAACCACCCGTGAGAGATTAGATTTTTCAATAACCCTGCAAACTGTTCAATTCATAACTATCTACGAAGGAAAGATGATATTTCTACAATGTATGGTTTCTGATGACGAAGAAGATATTAATACAAAATTCAATTTGCATCTACCCTTATTCAGGCAAGTTGCCAATTCATTGATAATAATGGATCAGTATTAAAAGTTCAGAAGAATTGCAGATACATATATTTCACATTACAAAAAATTGCCTTTTACAAAAAATTCAATTATCTTATAAGGGAAACCCCAAAATAAAATAAGATGTCACATTGTATACAGGTAATCCTTGCAAAGGATGAGGTCATAGATGTCCTTTGCCAAAAATGGGTACATGCCAGAAAATTAAGCCTCAAACAGGGATTTGCCCTTATCCCGATGACTACTTCATTAAAAGAAGACATAGAAGAATTGATCAACAATCAGAATCCTGACACCCACGAAAAACTCGAACATTTCAGTGCATCGATAGAGGAGTTGGTCAGAGAGGAGTCCGTGAACGGAGCAATAGTATGGTTTGAGACCAACTATTCCGGCGGCAGTGGCAAACAATCGGCTATACTATATAAAGATCAACAAACCGAAGGGGCCTTCAAAACGGTGACTACCTGGAACAATATAAAATTGGAACTCAGCGATAAGCCGGCAGGGGAACGGGCAATCAACAAAGTATTGCATCAGCTGGGTGTTTACAGCAAATACCGGGACGAGTTTGGAATCCTGAATCTTCCTGAATTGGGTTCAAATGAAAAGATCGCAAAAAAAATAGAAAAACAAACTCGCTGAAAAACCATTCAATTCAATTATTTTCCTTTTCTTGCAAAAAATTAGTAAAAATATCATTTACTGAACCTTAGCTTTTCGAGCAATGACAGAGAAAAGACCACTGAAAATCAGTCAGATGCCCTGGGTTTTAATTCCCGGATTGTAGCTACTCCGCTACAAAAGACCTGCCGTTGACAATACCGGCACAGAAGGCAACACAATAGAATCCAAAACAAAAATTCAAATTGGAAAATTGGCAAGCAGAGATTAAACTGATTTAAACATTCAAAAAAATATCAAGAAATGAGTAAGATAATAGTATTAGGTGCCGGCATGGTAGGCAGCGCAATGGCAATAGATTTAGCAAAGAATCATGAAGTAACATTAACCGACCTCAGTCAGACCGTACTGGATAAAGTATCAGAGAAATGTACTGACTTAAACATTCAGCAGCTCGATGTCTGCAACAAGGAAGCCTTGCGGACAAACATTACAAAACATGACCTGGTAGTCTGTGCCGTGCCCGGATTTTTGGGCTTTGACACCCTGAAAAGCATTATTGAAGCCGGTATGAACGTAGTGGACATCTCCTTTTTTCCGGAGAATTCGCTGGACCTTGATAAGTTGGCGAAAGAAAACAATGTAACAGCAATAGTAGATTGTGGCGTGGCACCGGGCATGGACAATGTGATATTAGGTTATTATAATGAAAAAATGAAGCTAACCGACTTTGAATGTCTGGTGGGCGGATTGCCGAAGGTAAAAAAATGGCCCTTTTGTTACAAGGCCCCCTTCTCTCCGGTTGATGTGATTGAAGAATACACAAGACCCGCAAGATATGTAGAAGCCGGTAATGTAGTGGTCAGAGAACCTTTAACCGACTGTGAGTATATTGAATTTGATAAGGTAGGTACCCTCGAGTCCTTCAATTCTGATGGCCTGCGTTCCATCATTTTCACGATGCCACACATACCCAACATGAAAGAAAAAACCTTAAGATATCCCGGGCATGTGGAATATGTGCGGGTATTGAAGGAAAGCGGTTTTTTCAGTGAAGAGAAAATAAATATAAAAGGGGCAGAAGTTTCTCCGCTGGATTTTACAAGCAAGATACTCTTCAATGAATGGAAATTGGGAGAAACCGAAGAAGAGATCACCGTGATGCGGGTTACTGTTAAGGGGACAAACAAAAACGGAGAGACAGAGGAAATCATCTATGACCTGCACGATGAATACTGTAAAGATACAAATACCTCCTCGATGGCAAGAACTACAGGATATACAGCGACAGCAGCAGCGAACCTGTTCCTGGAAGGAATATTTACAGAAAAGGGGGTGTTTCCACCTGAATTGGTAGGGAAGCACGAAGCCTGTTTTCATTATTTCATGGAATACCTTGAAGCGAGGAACATACATTATGTAAAGCGCCGTGATGTTGGAGAAAAAGAAATGGCTTGATAAAGAATTATGAATTATGAATGACAGTAATGGATTCATAATTTATAATTCTTATTAAGAGGAAACAGTTTCTAAGTTTTTTCAATAATAATTACAGAAATTAATACTTAAATAGTTACCTTTGTGGTCACGAAAAACTATTAGTAAAATAAAAGTTTTATAAGCAAATGCCAAAGACATCAAAAAGAACCGGCAATACACCTTCTTCTCCGATCAGGCGATTGGTCCCTTTTGCTGAAGCAGCAAAAAAGCGAGGAACATCCGTTTTTCACCTCAATATAGGACAGCCTGATATAGAGACACCTAAGGCAGGAGTAAAAGCCTTACAAGAGGCTGATCTGGGCGTAATAGCCTATTCACATTCAGCCGGCATGATAAGTTACCGTGAGAAGCTCGTAGAATTTTACAGCCGTTACGGAGTAACGACCACTACAGAGGAGATGATTGTAACAAACGGAGGGTCCGAGGCACTGTTGTTTGCCATTCTTGCCTGTGCTGATGCCGGAGACGAGATAATAGTCCCTGAACCCTTTTATGCCAATTACAACGGTTTTGCAAAAAGTCTTGATGTAGATATTGTACCGATAACCGCACATATTGAAACCGGATTTGCCTTACCCGAAATAGAAGCCTTTGAGGAAAAAATCACAGAAAAGACGAAGGCCATACTTATATGCAACCCTTCGAATCCTACAGGATACATGTATTCTGTTGAAGAACTGAAGAAATTGAGAACGATAGTACAGAAGCACGATCTATATCTGATCGCTGATGAAGTGTACAGAGATTTCTGTTATGAAGGAAAGACACACACCTCTGTATTGACAATAGAAGGCATGGATGAATATGCCATAATGGTGGATTCAATATCGAAGCGATACAGTGCTTGTGGTGCACGGATGGGAGTCGTGATCTCCAAGAACAAAGCCCTTATGTCAGAAGCTATGAAGCTGGCACAGGCGAGATTAAGTCCTTCAACATTAGCACAGATACTGGGTGAAGCACTGATAGACACTCCACAGAGTTATTTCACAGAAGTTACAAAGGAATATGACCTTCGCAGGAGGACCGTAATAAGCAGATTGCAAGCAATGGAAGGTGTTATTTGTCCTAATCCATTGGGTGCTTTTTACACCTTTGTAAAGTTTCCTGTCGACAATTCCGACAAATTCTGTCAGTGGTTGTTGGAGGAGTTCAGTTACAAAGGCAAGACCTTGATGATGGCCCCCGGCACAGGATTCTACGACACAGAAGGTTTAGGAATACAGGAAGCCCGAATAGCCTATGTATTAAATACCGCTGACCTGAACGAAGCGATGGACTGTCTGGAAGAAGCATTGAAGGTATATCCCGGACGCACTGCTACAAAAAATGTGGAATTGAGTGCAAACTAAAAATACACTAAAAGCTATCTGTCAATAATTCAGGTAGCTTTTTTTATTTTAAAAAAGAACAAATTACAATATTTTGTAAAGAAGTATAATGATTTAAATTTTCAACAAATTATAAACTTTTGTACTTTTAGGTAAGATCAAATTCCAAGAACGCTATTTTTCAATCATAATGTGTTCTTATACAATAAAATAACAATAATTTTTTCTATAAAATCAGAATTTCTGACCAATTACCGGTGTTGGGAATTTTAAAAAAACGATGACTAATGCAGAATACAGGCACAAAAAACCCTGAGGCAGATTTATCAAAACTTGGTTTAAAGAATGTAAACGCATATTGGAATCTTCCGGTTCCTGAGTTGGTAGAACGGACTATAGCAATGGGTGAAGGCGTATTGGCAGATTCCGGTGCATTAGTCATTAAAACAGGTGAATTCACCGGTCGTTCACCAAAGGACAGATTTGTAGTAAAAGACAGTGTTACAGAAAACACAGTTGATTGGAATGACATCAACATGCCCTTTGACTCCGACAAATTTGATGCACTTTATAACAAAGTAACTGCTTTTCTTGATGGCAAGGATGTCTATGTAAGAGATGCTTATGCCTGTGCGGATGACAATTACCGATTAAACCTCAGGTTAGTGGCACAAAAGCCCTGGTCTGCGATGTTTGCCTGTAATATGTTCATGCGACCAACGGAAAATGAAATATTGAATGCAGATCCTGAATGGACAATACTCTGTGCCCCTGATTTCATGGCTGTAGCATCGGAGGATGGTACAAGGCAGCACAATTTTGCTGTTATCAACTTTAGCAGAAAAGTAATACTGATTGGCGGAACCGGCTATACCGGGGAGATAAAGAAAGGTATTTTTTCAGTGTTGAATTATGTTTTGCCACAGGACCGAGGCGTATTATCGATGCATTGTTCTTCGAATGTAGGAAAATCCGGAGACTCTGCAGTATTTTTCGGATTATCCGGAACAGGAAAAACCACCTTATCAGCCGATCCTGAACGCAATCTGATCGGGGATGATGAACATGGATGGTCAGATGAAGGAGTCTTTAATTTTGAAGGCGGCTGTTATGCAAAAACCATAGATCTATCAGCAGAAAAAGAACATGAGATATTCAACGCGATCAAATTCGGTGCTATCCTTGAGAACATTAAATTCTTTGAAGGCACAAGAGTTCCTGACTACGAGAACATAGATATCACACAAAACACAAGAGTATCTTACCCAATACATCACATCGACAATTCATTGGAACCATCGAAAGGAGGAATACCAAAGAATATCTTTTTCCTTACCTGTGATGCCTTTGGTGTATTGCCTCCCCTATCAAAACTTACTCCTGGTCAGGCCATGTATCATTTCATTTCAGGATATACAGCCAAGGTGGCAGGAACAGAAGCAGGAATTACAGAACCTGTAACGGTATTTTCGGCTTGTTTCGGAGCCCCTTTCCTACCCTTGCATCCTACTCAATATGCTGAGATGCTCGGCAAGAAGATGAAAGACCACGAAGTAAATGTATGGCTTGTTAATACCGGATGGTCCGGCGGTTCCTATGGTGTCGGCAAGCGCATGAAGTTAAAATACACAAGATCAATGATTACGGCAGCCCTAAACGGAGAACTGGATAATGTAGAATTTGCTACACTTCCTGTTTTTGGGCTGAATATGCCTGTAAGTTGTCCTGAAGTACCTTCAGAAATACTGAATCCCCGAAACACCTGGGAAAATCAGAAAGAGTACGATGCAAAAGCCCAATCTCTTGCTACAGGATTTATTAACAATTTCAAGCAGTATCAGGATCAGGCAAACGAAGAAATCATGGCTGCAGCTCCAAAAGCTACAGCATCGGTCTGAACTTAGTTCAATATAGATTACAGAAGGTCAGTACTGCTTGTACTGACCTTTTTTTTATTCATAAATATGATAAAAACAGAATTATATAATTCCATTCATCACAGAATAAAAAAAATTTAAAAATCAACACATAAATATGTATTATTCCAAGACATATTTTATATATTGTTCTTACAAAAGCCCGATAATTTAAAAACGGAATTACAAAATCCTTAATATAAATAAATACTATGCCTAAACCAGGAGAAGTAGTCATGTTAAAATCCGGAGGGCCACTCATGATTATTAATTATGTATTCAAAGGTGGCGACGGAACAAAGGAAAAACTTGCAGCGATGAAAGGATTTGGTGAGGGCGACTGTATTTGCGAGTGGCAGATGCAGATAAACGAAGATAATTTTAAGACTAAAAAAGAAACGTTTAAAGCTGCAATGCTCGTATACGACAATGGAGAACCTTTACCTTCCGGTGGTGGTGGTGGCGATGATGATGATGATGACGATGATGACTGGTAAATTCATTCCTTTCAGAAATAAATATTTCAATTTTCTGATTTTTAATAAAGCTTTATTTAAAATAAAGAATATTAACCTTCTAATTGCACAAAAACAATGAAAGTAGGAGATATGGTTCAGCATAAACAGGGCATGCAGAAAATGACTGTTATGCGTTTGCTGGGAGATGAAGAAAACACTTCATTCATGACAATGGACCGTCGCATGGAGCGAAACGGCTTTAATCAGGGTGACCCTATGTGTATGTGGTTTGTAGATTCAACACTTAAGAACGGGGTGTTTAAGGCACATGAACTGGATGTGATAATATATAAAAAC
>CAJQOX010000086.1 GCA_905480075.1 uncultured Aureispira sp.
TCATCACCACCATTACAATTTACAGGAGTGGTAGCTATAGTAGCAGTAATCTGAGTAGGTTCAGAGATAGTTACTGAAGTTAAATCAGAACATCCGTTAACATCAGAAACTGTCGCAGTATATATTGATATTGCAGCATTCAACCCTGTAGCTAGGGCTGTAGACTGTGCAGGGGCTGTACTCCAGACAAAGGAGAATGCCCCTGTTCCGCCGGCACCTGCAGCGGTAGCAGTTCCATCAGAAACGCCATTACATAAGGCATCTGTGGAAGAAGAGGAAGCGGTTACAGCGGAAGGTTCAGTAATAGTAATTCCTGTAGTAGCCGTACAGGTGTTGGCATCACTGACAGTTACAGTAAAGTTACCGTCACAGATAGCTGTGGCTACTGCAGCAGACTGAGCATTGGACCATACAAAAGAATAAGCACCCGTACCACCAGCACCTGCAGCGGTCAGTTCACCATCACAGACACCGTTACAACTTATAGAAGCACCATTAAAGTTTGAGCTTATAGAACTTGTTATACTAACTGCTGAAGGTTCGGTGATCGTAACAGGAGCCGTTGCCGTACAACCATTCTGATCGCTGACAGTAACATTAAAAGAGCCATCACAGATTGCAGTTGCTACCGCATCAGTTTGCGCATTGGACCAAATAAAAGTATAGGTACCGGTACCCCCCGAAGGAGTAGCCGTCAGTTCACCGTCGCAGGCACCGTTACAGCTTATTTGCGCACCATTAAAGTTGGAGGTCACAGCAGAAGTAAGAGAGAGCGCGGAAGGTTCTGTTAAAGTTACAGTTGAAACAGAGGAACATCCCAGGCTATCCGTAACAGTAACCGAGAAAACACCATCACAGAGGCCTGTAGCTATAGCAGTGGTTTGGTCATTGGCATTAGAGTCCCATAAAAAGACATAGCCTGCAATAGCCGGAGTACCTCCCGAACCAGTAGCAGTCGCTTCCCCGTCACAGACATTATTACAGCTGATTTGAGAGCCGCCCGGGAACGATGAAGTAACAGTAGCCCCTGAGCTAATAGCAGAAAGAGGTTGCAGAATAGTAATACAGGTATCTTCGAGGCAAGAATTTACATCGGTTACAGAAACACAATGCAAGCCTGCAGAAAGTCCTGTTGCAATTAAAGTAGTCTGACCAGAAGGGTTCCATATTACATCAATAGAACCTGTTCCTCCGGCAGCAGTAGCAGTAGCAGAAGCATCATTTCCACCAAAGCAGGTAACATCAGTTTGAGTAGTAGTAAGTGTAATTGCAGAAGGTTCCGTAATTGTTACAGCAGAAGTGGCAGTACAGGAGTTGAGGTCAGAGACCGTTACGGTAAAGGAACCATCGCAAATACCGGTGGCAACTGCTGCGTTCTGTGCATTGGACCAGACAAAGGAAAGAGACCCTGTACCACCTGCACCAACGGCAGTTAGTTCACCATCACAGTCCCCGTTACAACTTATCTGAGCACCATTGAAATCTGAGCTTACAGAAGAAGTGGCAGTAACCGCGGAGGGTTCAGTAATAGTAAGTCCAGAAGTAGCTGTACATCCATTTTCATCAGTAGCAATAACGGTAAAACTACCATCACAAATACCGGTAGCTATAGCATCTGTCTGTGCATCAGACCATAAAAAAGTATAAATACCTGAACCTCCTAATGGCGTAGCCGTCAGTTCCCCGTCGCAGGAGTCCTTACAACTTATCTGAGCACCGTTAAATAAAGAAGTTACCGCAGAACTAAGCGAGACCGCAGTAGGTTCAGAAACCGTTATAGATGAGATAGAGAAACAACCAAGACTATCCGTTACAGTTACACTATAAACACCATCGCAGAGGCCTGTAGCCACAGCGGTGGTTTGATTATTGGCATTAGCATCCCAGGTAAATACATATCCTGTAACTGCAGGGGAACCACCAAGACCTACAGCCGTACCTTCTCCGTCGCAGGAATCCTTACAGGATATCTGAGAGCCACTTGCAAAGGAAGAAGTAACAGAAGCAGTGGAAGTAACAGAAGCAGCAGGTTGCAATATCGTAATGCAGGTATCTTCGAGGCATGAATTAGCATCGGTCACAGAGACACAATGCAAGCCTGCAGAAAGCCCTGTGGCGAGCGCTGTAGTCTGACCTGTTGGATTCCAGATAATATCTATTATCCCTGTACCACCTGAGGCAGTTGCAGTAGCTGTAGCATCGGCACCATTGAAACAGGTAACATTAGTTTGAGTTGTAGTTAAAGTAATTGCTGAAGGTTCAGTAATTGTCACTGCAGAAGTAGCGGTACAGGAATTGAGGTCACTGACCGTTACGTTAAAAGAGCCACCGCAAATACCAGTCGCTAGAGCAGTATTCTGTGCGTTGGACCAAACAAAAGAAAGCAGTCCTGTCCCCCCGCTACCAACAGCGGTCAGTTCCCCGTCGCAGGAACCATTACAGCTTATTTCAGCACCGTTGAAATTTGACGTAACAGAACTTGTGAGACTTACAGCAGATGGTTCGGTAATTGTAACAGCAGAAGTAGCAGTACAGCCATTTTCATCCGTTATAGTAACTGTAAAATTACCATCGCATAGAGCAGTGGCTATTGCATCAGTCTGTGCATCAGACCAAAGGAAGGTATATAGCCCTGAGCCACCCCCCGGAAGGGCAGTTAATTCTCCATCACAAGAGTCCTTACAACTTATTTCGGCACCATTAAAGACAGAGGTAACCGAGCTTGTCAGCGAGACCGCAGTGGGTTCTGTAATGGTAACAGTAGAAATAGCATTACAACCAATACTATCGGTAACAGTGACAGAGAAGACCCCGTCACATAAACCTATAGCAACAGCATCGGTTTGATTATTGGCATTAGCATCCCATTGGAAGACATAACCTGTAACAGCGGGTGTACCACCAAGACCGGCAACCGTAGCTTCTGCATCGCAGGAATCCTTACAGCTTATTTGTGAACCACTTGCAAAGGCAGAAGTCACAGTAGCGGAAGAAGTTACTGTTGCAGAAGGTTCGGTGATAGTAATACAACGATTGACCGTACAGCCAAGACTATCCGTAACATCGACACAATACACCCCTGCGGAAAGTCCTGTAGCTACAGAATCTGTCTGACCGGAAGGAGACCAAAGGTAGGTAACCGAAGAAGTAATAGAGCCTGCCCCTGAAGTTGCTGTTCCATCTGAACCACCAAAGCATGAAACATTGGTAGCAGTTAGAGGAACAGTATCAGCAGGAGGTTCACTAATTCCCACACAGAAAGAAGTAGTACAGTTATTGGCATCGGTCACGGTAACACAGTGAATACCGGGACTGAGGCCTGTAGCAATAGAATCTATCTGAGCCCCTGTATCCCACAAATAAGTATAAAGCGGGAAACTTCCGGTGGGCACAGCCGCAGCCTGACCATCGGGAACAACCATCGAATTACAGGTTATATTAGTACCAAGAATACTCAAATTCAGTGGAGTACCTTCAAGTACAGCAACACTATCGATCCCAAAACAGCCTGAAGCATCCGTAACAGTAACGATATATGTACCGGTTGCATTCACAGTTACAGCCTGAGTAATACCTACATTCCAAACATAAGAACTAAAGCCTGCACCCGCATCAAGTGATACAGATTCACCAACACAAAGATTGGTAGAACCAGAAGGAACGATATTAGGAGCAGGATCAGGAAGAACAAAAGTATTAATTGAACCAGTATCGATACAACCGAAGATATCGGTAGTAGTAACACTGACAAGTTGAGTAGAGTTAACCGTAATTGCCTGAGTAGACTCGCCTGTTGACCAGGAAAAGGCGACAGGCCCCGTCGGAACACTAAGAACGACATTCTGATGAGTACAAAAAGAAGTAGGTCCTCCGGCATTAATTGCCTGTGGATCAATACCACAGACAGGGGCACAACAAATAATAGTATCCGGCGGCCCATCGGCACAGGAATTTCCAGACCGCGGAATAATTATCATAGTAACACATTGACCCTGAATCAATCCGGAAACTACAAGAGAATCCACATTGGCACCGAAAACCTGAGGTGCCCCATTATCTATAGTCACTACATAATCAGCAGCACCAAAAACAGGCACCCAATTAAAAGTTACACTATTCACAGTAGGCAATCCACAGGAAGTTACCGCCGAAGGCAAAGAAGAGTCAATAATAACGTTCACAGAACCTGTATCAGTACAACCGAAAGCATTTTGACCAACGACGGTATAAGTAGTATTAACCGAAGGACTTACAAAAGGGCTATCACACTGAGAACAGGAAATAGTAGCGTTATTAGGAGTCCAGGTAAAAGAGGTAGCAGATAAATCGGGAAAATTAAGGCACCATTGATTGAGTGTACCGTTAACAGTATTCCCACCAAGGGCAGAAGCATGAACAATCATCAATTGCCAGTTTCCATTAGTAGTGGCACCAACTAAATTGTTAAAGCCTGAGAGACCACCGACAGGCAGAAAGTCTGAATTAGGAGGCATAAAAGGGACAGCCCCGGTATAGGTAGCAAGGTTAAGATTTCCCGGAACGGTAGAAAATGTAGCATTAACAAGAGAAAGGGCAAGACCGCCATGATGATTGGTTACCTGTACTATTTCTCCTGAAGGAGCAATAATATAGAGTTCAATATCCCCCATAGCATTCATTGCCATATCAACAACAAACTCCATAGAAGAGACAAGTCCCGAGTTCATAATAGCAGGAGCCACACCAGAAACGTTGAGCGTATAGAAAGTGGTGTCTTCAACCGTAATAGAAAAAGGGCCATTGCTGCAGACTCCCTGATTTCCGGGGGTTACAGGAACAGAGGCTCCGATTTGTTCTGAGTTGCCATTACAAAGAACCACATCAGATGAAACGGTCAAATCAACGGGATAAGGAGCAGAAATAACAATAGTATCGAACATTTGAGGACAAACACCATCATCATAAATAAGCGTATAATCCTGAGGAGTCATAAGTATAACTTCCGGATTTTGGATATTTACATTATCAATATTTATATTGGGAGCCCACAGATAAGTTGCAGGAGGTGGAGTAGTACCACTATAAGCGACATTCACCCCCAACTGAATAGTATCGAGTCTTTCAGGACAGATAAACAATTTACTGGCTGTAGCCTCAAAGGTAATCATTTCAGTAACGTCAATAATAAAGGTATCCTGAGAGGCACAGGTACCTCCGACCACGTCATAAAAAATCATATGCTGACCAACAGCAGTGGCCGACATATCTACAACACCACTAAAAGGGTTAACAGAGGCTGTGTTTGATGAAAAAATACCACCGGGTGTTCCCGTAACGACTGGAACAGGCGGAGGAATCCCATCTTTACAATAAAGTACCTGAGGATAATTGAAAGAAGCATCCGGAATATCAATAATAGTAAGCGTTATTGAATCGGAAGGACAGATAGAAAATGAATCCAGGGTATAAATTATATCATAGGTCCCCAATGCAGAGGAATCGAGATCAATAATACCAGTAATAGAGTCCATGACCAGCCCGGCGGGGTTGGTCGGCAACTCCGAGAAGACACCCAGAGAGTCACCTATTATTATAGGAACCGGGTCTGTTTCATTCAAACAATAAATATTGTTGGTAAAATTGGCCCCATAGACAACCAGGGCATAGCCCAGAAACTGGACAGAGGGCACCGGGCAGGCATTATCATTTATATTAATAGTAAAAGGATAGATACCCGGATTGATGTTAATTGAATTGACAGTAAAGGTTATCACTACAGAATCCACAACCGTCATATCGACATTATAATTAACGATAGCATTGGGTACCGCAGCGATAATATTACTTGTAACAGTAAGGGAGTCACCATCGGGATCCTGAATAACAAGACGAAATTCTGCAAAATTACCTCTACACATTTCGAGGGTAGTATTAGTGATATTAAGAGCCGTACCCTGCACACCATTTGAATCTACCGCTGGTGGAGAATTTTGACAATTAGTGAGTACAACGATCTGAACCTCCCTTGTGGTAGAGGCAATAACGACTCCCCCTCTGATTTCATCCACTCTTACAGCAACAATAACTACTTGGGGCGTATTATCTGCTGGCCTGAAAGTCATTTGCCCCGTAGCAGGGTCAAACTGAAAAGTAGTAGTCGGAACCAGTTGCATAGGGTTGATAGGATTAAATCCACCGGTATAGGTGCAACAAGTATTCAGTCCCGTAGTGGGACAGACAAGGGTAAAGTTCAATGTATCCCCATCCGGATCAAAAGCACCATGATTATAAAATGAGAGTACGGAATCACAGGTATATATCAGCGGCAGGTTTGTAAACTGTACAGAGCTGTTACAGGGAATAACAGAGGTATTGATAGTAGTAGAAACATAAGTAGCCCCCCCTGTGATATTCGTAATAAATCCTGAACGGCAACAAGTTGAATAACTTGCAGTCCAGATACAACCGGGAGGCAAGACCGTAATTCCGGTATAGACCCACTGTTGAGTACCTTGTTGAGAACCTCCCTGACAGGTAGATCCAGTGGGGTCGCAAAGCTGAGACACATCAATTCCAGATAAAGAAGGCACATTATTCAGTGTCAGATTAGTTACAGCGCCACCACAGGTACTGTTATTTGTAAAAGAGAGCGAAGTGGAATTAGGCATAGGGATTCCGGAGCAGTCTCTGTAGCAAGTCATAGTAAATTCGTACTGACTACTGCCGAGGCACTCATAAGTTATCGTACAACCTACATTATGACTGGCATAGGAGGTAACAAAAGTACATAGAAATAGTAAGCTTAATAAACTTACTCTATGAAGAATTGGAAGGAGGATTTTCATCTTGAGTATTATTAAAGTAGACACCGCTAAATTATGTTAATAGTAAATGCTATAAATCAAATTAAAAAGTTAAACAAGCAATATTATGGTTCTAAAGAGAACGACACAAAAGAGCTGTTTGTGTTCAAAAGGTTAAAAAAAAAGTCAGATTCTATAAAACTTTAACATTCAGATCGAAAAAAAAGGGTTAAAGTCAGCGTACAGGAAGAAATTCCCTGGCATTAATAATTTGTAAAAACTGATCGGAATGTAAAGAGGCACCACCAACTAGAGCGCCATCCACATCATGATTGGCAAATAAAGCTGCAGCATTAGCGGGGTTACAACTTCCCCCATACAGAATGGTACAATTATTTGCTATTTCAGATGAATATTGTTCAGAAATAATTTTTCGGATAAAGGCATGCATTTCCTGGGCTTGTTCAGGAGTGGCTGTTTTACCTGTGCCGATAGCCCAAACAGGTTCATAAGCAACAACCACATTTTTCATTTCTTCAGCAGAGAGATTAAAGAGGGAATCGGAGAGTTGTGTCTGCACAAAACTCTGGTGATTATTATTTTCTCTGACATCAAGGGGTTCCCCACAACAGAATATAATTCCTAAGCCTGCTCCTGCAACGGCAGTAACTTTTTTAGATAAAACAGAATGGTCATCATTAAAATATTTCCTACGTTCAGAGTGACCGACAATCACATAAGCAAGATTCATGGACTTGAGCATTTCGGCAGATATTTCACCGGTAAAAGCTCCATTTTGTTCATAGTGACAATTCTGTGCTGCCACCTTAACAAAGCCCAGGTCTTTGGACATACTGTTAATAGTATGAAGAAAAGGGGAAGGTGGTGCAAGAACGATTTCTACTTTTCCGGAAGTTTTCTTTGCCCTGGTAATAACCTGAGAAGCCAAAGTGAGGGCTTCCATGAGGTTTTTATTCATTTTCCAATTACCAGCCACCATTAATTTCCGACTCATAGAGATAAATTTTACCTATTCAATCTGTGCTCATCAAAAGACAAATAACAACAAAGCAGATTCAGAAAGAACAAATCATATAATAATTGCACAAAAGTACAATTTTTTAAATTATTATTTACATAAGGACACGGGAAGTTCATTTTTACCTATTAAAATAAAACAGAAGTGTACGATTCAAGCAAAAAAAGAGTATAAAAAAGGGTTGAGTAAAGATTTTCAAACACGAATAAGAATTTCTTCTCCCATAAACTTGGGTTTTGTATTAAGGAAATACAAATCGAGGATAGCTTTAGAGCGGGCAAAAAACTCTCTGAAAATCAATTTCGAATTTGCTTTTTCCGGGTAATCTGCATTATATGCAATGGCATCAATACCAAAATGTCGTGCGATGAAAAGTGCCCTGTAATTATGAAATTGCTGAGAGACAATAGTAATTCGATTTTGCTGAAATATTTTATTACTTCGCACAATAGAATCAAAGGTTCTAAGGCCGGCGAAGTCCATTGTAATACAAGAGTCCGGCACACCTCGTTTAACAAGAGCTTTTCGCATATCTCTAGGTTCATTATAATTTAGCGAGCTATTATCACCACTAACGAGAATATGTTTGATTTTCCCTTGAAAAAACAGGTCAGCGGCTGCGGAGATCCTATTGGTAAAAAAAGGGTTTTCAACTATTCCGTTAACAGAACGGCTTGTTCCGAGGACAAGGGCTACATCGCTGTAACTGACATGTTCAATATCGTTGAATATTTTTGATTGTGCAGAAGACAACACCCAATAATTTGCAAGAAACACAAGCAACAGAACGAGACAGAGGGAAGCAGAAGTTAATTTAAATATTTTCAGAAGCAGTTTATAATTAGAATCCACCATTTATTTCAACATTAAGAACCAGGAGAAGAACTTTTAAGAGGAGAGAAACAAAAGAAAAAACACTGTTAAAAAAGACAACAGTATGAAAATAGATGAAAGATAAGCAGGAATAAGAACAGAAAAAAGCATCTTATAATTAAACGATTATAAGCAAAAAATATTGCCAAAAAACACAAGAATTTAAAAATATAAAAAATATCAAAACCAATAAAGACATGGAAAGATCATGTGTTCAGTTCCTGTTTTATATTCTGTCTGGCAATTTCCTCATAGGCCGAAGAAAAGATATCAGTAAAGAAGAGTTTATCCCTTAACAAGAACCTTTTTAAAACCTTTTTTCTACCTTTTTTATACAAGATGAGCGGATAAGCATTTTTATATTCCTGCCATATTGCCTCGCTATACAATTTATATGTATTGGATTCCGCTGCAAGTACAGACAGGTCAAAATCGAGAAAATAACAGACATCAACATGATCAGATTTCGGATAGTGGCCTTCCGTGCTCATAATTAAATCAAAAACATGAGAAATTTCAGATTCATTGAGATAATCAGCTAACATATTTTTAAACAAGCGGGCAGATTTTAATTCGTTATCATTATTTTTGGCGACATAAACAGCATCGTGGAACCACAGGGCTACTTTAAACATCAAAGGTTGAGAAAGGTTATCACTATACAAATCAGTAATATTAATCAGGTTATTGATATGAACAAGGTTGTGATAAAACCTATCGGGGTGAGAATACAATTCTGAAAGCATCATAAAATGCTGATGAGCAATTTCAGATGGAACAGAGATATCTTGATATAACTTCAGGAAACTACTTTTGATTGCTTTTTTTTCAGTAGGGTTCAAAGATTTTTTTACAGCAATATTCAACATAATACATACAATTGAAAAAGATTAATTGATAAAACAATTACAAATTAAAAAAATCAGAACATAAAAGGGAAATACACGTTATAAATAAGAATAAGAGGTGAGAAAAAACAGTATTATGCCTGTAAGATTAAAATATCTATTCATTTTTTTGCTATTGAGCAGCCACAGTTACAGTCAGTCCGGGGTAATAAGCGGACGAGTGTACAGTCAATTCAATAAGGCAGCATTAACAGAAGCCAAGCTTATTCTGATAAAAAACAATAAATATTTCAAAAAAACAAAAACTGACCATGCCGGCAATTACTGGTTTGGCGAGTTAAAAAAGGGAAATTATTCTATATGGGTAATTAAAAACGGATACTGTCATCTTGAGATGAGCAGGATAGAGAGCGTCAAAAACGGAATCATTGACCTCGATCTTGGTCTGACGGCTAGTGCTGTGAATAGTAATGTGAACACAGAAAGCAAGATATATAAAATATACAGTACACCAATAAAAGTTGAACTTAAAATAACACCGGACAAGCACCTTAGTTACAAAGATGAATTAAACATCATCAACGAAGTATACGAGGGTAGCAGTATCCAAATTTCACCATCTGTAAAAGACCCTGCGCCAATACGGGAGCACCGGGCAACACACTATAATGAGCTTTTCAAATCCTTAGAACGGTCCCCTTCAATTATCACCGGTCAATGAATCATCCACCACTTTTGGGATCTTTACCATCTTTTAACTTGGGATCATCCTCAGGAGATTTATAAGGTTTATACTTGCCACTAAGGACTGTTTTGTACCTTTCCGGGTGAATGCGAATATCCTGCAGCAGTCGATTGAGGTTATCAATGACTTCGTCGATATCACCTTTAAAATTCTTATCATTAAAAAGGGTAGCTACGAGCCCTTCCTGGCTTTCAAAATCGGTAATTTTACTTATATTAGCGAGCAGGGCATTGGCTTTACCGAGGGTTTCTTCCAGGCCTGATACCACCTTATTGATATTATCGAGAGCACCTTTAGCCGAGCCGATAGTAGCCTGCAGGTCAGCATCTTTAACCTGTTTGGTAATTGTATTAACATTTTGGAGCATTCCTGTAATTTCACCATTGGATTGCTTAATGTTACCTGTAATATCTTTTAGATTAGACAATGCAACAGATATATTGACAGAGGAACTGACGAGCAGGTTATTAACTAAATCAGTAAGGACTTTCACATTAGAGACTACCGTCTGCAGTTCATTAAAGGTCTGTCCAAGTTGTTTATTTTCATCCACAGACAATTTGCTTATTGCCCCGAGAATAGTATCGATTTTCCCAAGATAAGGGTCAGCGACTTCAAGGATACCATCTACCATTCCTGATACTTCACCATTCAGGGTTTCACCTGAGACGAGGCAATTATCGCCACAATTTCCAATAAATTTAAGGGAAATTTCTTTCCCTCCCATTAAAGAAGGCTGTACTAGTACAGCGACTGCATTTTTGGGAATCTTGGTATCGTGAACGATATTTATTTCGACAATGACCCTGGAATAATCTTCAGAAGGCATAATATTGGTGACTGCCCCTACTTTATAGCCTTTTATTGTAACCGGAGCAGCAATATTAAGCCCGTCAACAGAATTGAAAACAGCATTGACAACAATATCGTCTGAGAAAACATTTTTCCCCTGCAGGAAATTATACCCCCAAAACAACAAAACAGTAACAATAACAGTCAGGATACCAATTTTTACTTCGTTACGCACAATAATTAATTTTATATTATAATAAAAAAATGAATCAATAAAAACATTTATTTCTTTTTCTTAAGGCTGATATTTAGTTCAGGATGCTCTCTGATATCACGAATTTTCTGAGTGGCATTCTGAATAGAATTATTCAGGCTATCTTTAAAATCAGCATTATAGAGCAATTTGGGGATAGTCCCTGAAGCTCCTTTTTGAAAGCCATTAATTTTATTTTCCAAAGCGGTCAATTTTTGATCAGCATTGGCAATTGCCTTTTCTCCCTTTTCAATAATTGGAGGTAATTTTTCCAATTGACCGGCGGCAGTATAGAGGATTTTAGTCATCGCATCTATATCTTCCTGAGAGAGGGAAGCGAGGTTATTAATAAGAGAATCCAGTGCCAGGGGAGTATTTTCATCTCCTACAGAAGAGAGTGCATCATTTTTAAGTTGATCAGCATCCGAATTAAGAAAAGACTCAGTCAATACTTTGAAGTTAGTGACCGACGCAGGAAAGGTACGAGACATTCCCTTCATTTTTTCTTCGAGCCTTTTAGTTGTTTTCGAGAGATTGCTGAGAGAAGCATAAGCATTATTGAGCATCGCATTCATACCTTCGGGACTCATCAGCGTATCAGCCATTTTTCCAAATTTCCGGAGGACAGGGTCAGCGGCAATAGCAATCTGTTCTTTCATAGTGTAGACCTCTCCTGGGATAACATCCCCATTTTTGAGGCAATTTTCATTGCATTGGCCTTGATAGGAAATAGAGATAGTCCGGCCGCCAAGCAGAGATAGTTCAGAGATAACTGCTTTGGCAGAAGAGGGTATTTGGGCTTCCCCTTCGATATCCATATCAACAAATAGGTCATCACCGACTTTATAGACAGCAACGACGTAGCCATAAGGGCGACCTTTGATAAGAACAAGGTTACCTTTTTTCAGGAACTCAATATTTTCCAATTTTGCCGTAATAATCATATTCGTGGAAAAGGCATTGTTTTGTTTCAAATAATTGAACAAATACATAATTGAAAATACGAGAACCAGGCCAACAAAGCCAATTTTTACTTCTTTAGAAAAATTCAAATTTATCTTAAGTTTAGAATAAAAGAATAATCAGAGGCAAAAAATTTAGATAAATAAATCATAGAGCGTTTTTCAAAATTCAATCCAAAAACATGGTTTAAGATTTTTTTATCACAGAATTAACATCAAAGTAAATAAAATCTTTTGATTAAACTGCAACTATTGTATCATAAAATAAGCTTGAAAAAACAAAGTAGGCAAAAAACTATTTATTTGCCTCAGAGAGAGGAATTTTTTTACCATTTTTGAAAGCGACGATAAACGCATCGGAAAAGCCATTTTTCCTGAAAAAAGATTGTTTTGTCACAGCATCACTGAGCTTATCAAATGCAATAGAGAAGCATTTATAAGAATTGGAAATTTTAATACATTCCAAATTTTCGAACTGCGACCATTTCAGGGATTTAAGATTAAGGGGAGAACCGGAAGAGGCAAGTTGCACTCTGAAAGTGACATTAGCAGAAACCTGAGGAGAAGAGGCCGGGTAGACCTCATTGAGTTCCGGAACATTCAGGACATCAGGTTCTTTATCAGATTTATTAAAGGGGTTACTTGATTTTTTTACCGCTTTTTTAGAAATATCAACCGGTTGATTGCTCCCTCTTGCAGTAAATTCCTTAACAGGGGGAAAAGTTTTAGAGTCAACATTCAGAATATAATCCTTTACAGCCCTGAACATAGCAGAAGCGATATAAACCTGTCCTTTTTCTGAGCTTAGGTATTTTTCTTCTTCAGCATTAGTAAGGAATCCTGTTTCCACGAGTACAGACGGCATAGTAGTAGTTCTGAGGACTACAAAGCCAGCCTGTTTGACGCCTCTGCTTTTGCGTTTGGCAGTATTACTAAATTGTTTTTCAATTTTTTGAGCGAGGGACAAACTTTGATTGATGTGGGCGTTCTGAAACATGGAAAGCATGATATGTCCTTCAGAGGAGTTGGGGTCATAGCCACTGTAATTGGCAGAATAGTCCTGTTCGAGGAGTACCACTTTATTTTCTCTTTTGGCGACATTCAGGTTTTCTTTGGCATTATGTAGTCCCATCACATAAGTTTCTGTACCATGAACGGGGCTGGGGCTGCTAATCATAGAATTGCAGTGAATAGAGAAGAAGATATCAGCATTATTCTGATTAGCGAGTTGCACTCTTTTATGGAGGGGCACAAACTTATCGGTTGTTCTGGTGTAGAGGACCTTTACATTATCGAGGTTAGAGTTGATATAGGCACCCAACCGGAGGGCTAATTTGAGGGCGATATCTTTTTCGTAGACATTCGCACCGAGGGCTCCGGAATCTTTACCGCCGTGCCCTGCATCGATAACAATAGTAAAACCTGCATCGGGATGACAATCTCCGAACGATGCCGTTTCGGAGAAGTAAGGAAGGCAAATGAATAAAAAAACAGCGAGAAAATTTAATTTTTCCACAGAATGACAAATGATGTTTAAAAGATAGTCAGAAAGGTCATAATCTGATAGCAAAATACAACGCTTTTTTCGTTTTGTCAAGAATAAAGGCTGAGATAATTTAAAGGTGCGTTAAAAAGGGTCAAATAATGCGTTAAACAGAGATAAGAGAGGGAAATTCTCTGATAAAATTGTAGTTTTGTACTAAGCTGAATATAATCAAAAGACAGAATCCCATAAAGGCATAGAAATTTCAAGTTAAGACAGTTAAAGGGAAAGCAATATATTGTTAATTCAACAGGCAGAATTAATACATTTTTAAAAGAAGAAAAAAACACTAATTCACGAAACGGGTGATAAAGATAGTCCAAAAATATTTCAGACAGATAATGATACTGACAATATGTACAGTTATCTGTTCGAGTTGCGGTTTTCCCTATAATACCCGACAAGCCCGGGAAGCCCGTAAGGTTAAACGGATTATGAAAAGCGAGGCAAAAAAGCAGGCAAGCCTTCAAAAAATAAATTCAGCAGACAGCACAAACACATCAGAAGCATCAACTGATCTCAATTCAGATACATCGGTCATCGATTCTGAGCTCCTTATACTAAAGGACAGTACTGCTACGACAGGATTTAAAGCAGACACATCAGGAAAAGAAAGTACTGTTACAGATACAATAACAGATAGTTCAGGTATTAAAAATGAAATTACAGAGAAAGCTGAAAGTGACACTCTAAGGGTTGCAGACTTTATTCCCGACAGTATTGAGACAACATTCGCTGACAGTACTATTCTAAAACCTGAAGAAACGATAAAGACGATCGGTTTTTCGCCCGATTCTTTGACTTTGCCTGTACAATACGAGTCGGCTGATTCGATGATATACGATATCAGTGCCCGTAAAGTATATATGTATGACAATGCAGAAGTATTTTATGAGCAGTACAATCTGAAGGCAGGCTATATAGAGTTTGATTTTGCAACCAATGTAGCAACCGCCACCTGTTTGATCGACAGTGCGGGAAATGAGGTACAATGTCCGTTTTTTGATGACAAGTCTCAGCAATTTACCAGCCGGCGGATAGAATTCAATTTCAAGACAAAAAAAGGGAAAGTATATGATGCCTCTACCGAACAAGGCGATGGCTATCTGGTATCTAATGCAACAAAATTTATAAGTAGTGGAGCGGACAGTACAGGAGAAGAAACACAAAACATACTATATAGTAAAGGATGTATCTACACGACCTGTGATCACGAGCATCCACATTTTGGGATACGAGCCTCAAAGGCAAAGATTATACCGGGCAAGTTGATAGTTGTGGGGCCTTCTTATCTGGAAATAATGGGTTCGCCTACCCCCTTAATATTACCTTTCGGTTTTTTCCCTATAACAAAGAACAAACGTTCAGGTCTGATATTGAGTATGGATTTGGACTTCTCTCCTACCCTGGGTCCCGGAATCAGGGAAATAGGATTTTATCTGGGTCTGAGTGAATACTGGGATTTGCGTGTAACGGGTGATTTTTATATGCGCGGATCATTACGAGGGAGGATCAAGTCAAATTATAATATAAAATACAAGGGTAACGGAAGTGTCAGTTTGGGGTACACCCGAATACAGATAGATGAATTGGGTACCCCTGCCTACGATTTACAGCAGAGTTTCAATTTCTCCTGGTCACACAGTCAATCACAAAAAGCACATCCGAGTCAGAGTTTTCAGGCATCGGTTAATTTCGGAACGAGCGATTATTTCAGAAGCACCTATAATGATGTAAACAGTGTACTTCAGGCGACCTTCAATTCTAATGTATCCTACAGTAAGCGATTTACTGGTACGCCATTTTCTATATCTGCCAGGTTATCTCACAGTCAGAACACACAGACTAATGCAATGACCATAAATTTTCCTCAGATAAACCTGAACATGAATCAGATATTTCCATTTAAGCGAAAGAACATATCGGGGACACAGAAGTGGTTTGAACGGATAGGGTTCAGTTACGGGATGAGTGGCACAAACACAATAGTGACTACAGACACGGCACTTTTCCAGCCCGGCGGTCTGGAAGATGCATTAGAGAACATGAACTACAGTATTACCCACCGGCCGAGGATTAACTTTTCTTTTAAGCTATTCAAATACATCAACATTCAGCCCTCTGTAAATTACACACAGCAGTGGTTTTTTTATCAGAACAGACAATTTCTGGACCCTACACCTGTCATAAACTCAGAAAACATTGCAGACACAACCTCATTTGGCACTGTCGAAACCTTTAAAGACTATGGGTTTTACAGCACACATCAATTCAGTGCGGGGATTAATGTAAACACACAAATATATGCTACCGGCATTTTCAATATAGGAGGATTTAAACAATTGCGGGGAATATTTTCACCGAATATAGGATTCAGCTGGACTCCCAGTTACGAAAATGCCTATGACTATTATTATGATTCAGTACAGTATGACAGCCGTTATCCGGATCAGCTGAGGCGATATAATTATTTCCCCTATTCCCCACCCTCCGGCAAGACTGCGATGCTTACCTATTCTCTAGGCTCTCGTTTTGAGGCCAAGATAAAGCGTGGAAAGCTGGACACACTGGGCAAAGATCCTTATAAAAAGATAATACTAATTCCATCTGCGACCCTCAGCGGGAATGTAAATCTGGCGGCGGATTCCTTGCATATGTCCCCCTTAAACTTCAACACCTACACCACCTTATTCAAGAAAATCAACCTGCGGTTTTCTGCTACTTTTGACCCCTATGCAGCGAATCCTGAAGACAACAGGCGTATTAACACTTTTGAGTACTCGGTCAGTCAACGTTTATTGCGAGTCACTTCTATGGCGATAAATGCATCCACCAATATCAATTCACAGGACCTTCGGAAAATATTCCGTAAGAAGGGAGCTGTTGAAGATCCCAAGAAGAATAAATTTGATCTTTTACAATCCATCAACATCAGTTACAACCTGATCATCAACAATCAGTATCTGAACGGAGTGGACACGATGCTGGTAACTGCCAATCAGCTGAATTTTTCCGGAGGCATCAACCTATCGAAAGGATGGGGGATACGGGTGGGTAATATTGGCTATAGTTTTAAGGACAAGCGGATCACCTTTCCGGATTTCACCTTTTCGCGGGATCTGCATTGTTGGCAGATGGGATTAAGCTGGCAGCCCGAGCGTCAGACCTGGAATTTTTTCATCCGTGTTAAACCTGGTTCACTAGGATTTCTTGAAGTACCTGTCAAGCGGGAGTTTTACGATGTATTTTAGGAAGAGGGATAAAAAAAGCCGGCATACATCACTGCATACCGGCATCAAAATATTTTCAATAAAACATTATCTGTACATTACAGCTTTTGCCGCTTCAACAATATCGGATACTTTAGGCAGGAATTCCTCAACAAGTGTAGGTGCGTAGCACATAGACACATCTTTGGAATTGAGGCGAGTAACCGGAGCATCGAGATAATCGAAGGCATGTTTCTGAACCCGGTAAGCGATTTCTGAAGAAACCCCTGCAAAAGGCCATGATTCGTCAACCGAAACGATTCGATTGGTTTTCTTTACGGAGTTGATAATTGCTGCCTCATCGAGCGGTCTGATAGTACGAAGATCAATTACTTCGGCCGAGATACCTTCTTTAGCGAGTTCATCTGCAGCAGCGAGGGCTACTTTCACCATTTTATTAAAGGCTGTGATAGTAACATCAGAACCTTCGCGTTTGATATCTGCTTTGCCGATCGGGATGAGGTATTCTTCTTCGGGCACTTCGCCTATATCGGAGTACATCACTTCGGATTCCATGAAACAAACCGGGTCTTCATCTCTGATAGCAGATTTGAGGAGTCCTTTAGCATCGTAGGGGTTGGAAACGGATATTACTTTAAGTCCGGGCACATTGGCCATCCAGCTTTCGAAGGTTTGTGAGTGTTGCTGAGCGAGTTGTCCGGCAGAACCAGTCCCTCCTCTGAAAACGATAGGGCATTTGAACTGTCCGGCCGACATAGAGTTGATCTTGGCGGCATGGTTAACGATCTGATCGAAGGCAAGGACCGCGAAATTCCATGTCATAAACTCAACTATTGGTCTGACACCGCCGATAGCAGCACCGACACCGATAGCAGCGAAGCCCAATTCAGCGATTGGCGTATCAATTATACGTTTGGCTCCGAATTCGTCGAGCATTCCCTGACTAACCTTGTAAGCGCCATTATATTCAGCTACCTCTTCTCC
>CAJQOX010000087.1 GCA_905480075.1 uncultured Aureispira sp.
GTTTCGAAGCCCAAATCAATGTGGAAAAGCCATAGCCCTTCTGTTACAAAGCCATTGTTAATTGGTATGTCATACGGAAGCATTACTACATTCTCATCTATTTGAAATCCTGCCATACATTCAACGGCCTGCTGTATATCAGGCCTGAAAAAAATAAACCGCTTATAAGTTGCCTCAAATGAAGTGCCGGCCCGTATGCCCATAGATTGGTCATAATATTGAGCTTTTAATAGAGAATTCCCGGAAATAAGAATTACTGTTAATAAACAAAATAAAATTCTCATGATGTATAATTTATTTTTATCTGACTAAAACCTAAGGAATGACAAAGAAGATGTGCAGAATATAATAACGATGCAATAACAAATATATTCTATTACTTTTATATTCCGTATATTTAAACCTGATGAAGTTTATTTAATCCAGTTCAAAACTTATTAATGTAATTGTAATGCCTGTTCCAGTACACTTATTTTGCTGTTTTTATTTAATTTTACTCATAATCAAAGAAGTTTTTATTACCATAGAACGTTCTTCTTTACATGATACTGAAAATGTAGTATTATGTTTTTATTTGAATACTTCATGCCGTAAATAAGAACCAAATATAGATACATTTCGTATATTAAGCCTTTGTTTAAAAATAAAATGGCTATTTATTATCTATTCAATTTGAAATAATAATATTGCTTTTCTGGCAAATCAAAAAGAAAATCATTCAAATCCTAAGACTTTGGCTAAAAATAATAAGAATCATATTATTGAAAAACAGATTATAAATCTGGAAATAGAGGGGGCTGTTAACCCTGAGGAAATTAATGAAATACAACAAAATTTAATATATCTTTTTAAAAAAGAATTAGGTGATGAATTAGAAAATATCCTTGATGAAATATCTCCGGAAGGTATTGAAATTCAAGTAAGTAGACTCGAAATAGAAATTGAAGAAGTCAGTTTCAAAAATAAGGCGGAACTAGAAAGGGAAATAATCAAAAAATTTAAAAAATCTGCAAAAAAACAAATCAAGGATAAGCTTAATAAAATCCTCAAAGAAAATAAAGATACTCCTAAAAGTAAAAAGAAACTTTCCAGATTTCTGATTTTAGAAACCTTTCTTAAAACAGGTTATTACCCTTCCTGGGCCTCAACAAATAATGGAACTATCAGTGAAATATTTGACGAATTAGTAAATAAGCGCCCTAAAGATTTAGCCAATCGCATTTTTAGAATGGGCAAAAATGAAAATGTCCGCGAAAGGTTATTTCAACAGTTTTCTGTAGAACAACTCGAAAAACTTTTTGAACTTTATTATGGCAGAAACAGTAAGTCTGCAACTAAACAAATGAAACTCATTCAAAAAAGGTTTGGGAAAAATACTAAAAAAGCAATCTACAGTTCCGCTATTAACTATGCACTGTCAAGAATGACTTCTGTCGGGGTCGAATTTGATGAAAAATCATTTACCAGAAAAATTGTGGAAGATGTTCAGAATCGAAAAGTTGGAAAAGATTCAAAAACAAAGGTGCGTCCCGGTTTTGAAGGAAAATATAAGGATTTTCAAATCCTCGAATACTTTCTCCAATATGGTGCAATCCCGGATTGGTCGCAGGTAGATAGCAATAAATCACTGCAGGAGTTATTCAGGTCTCTACTCGACAAAGATTTGATTAAACTCCAATATATGGTAGAAAGGCATATCCATAAATCTGGCTTTTCCAAAAGATTGGTTTTTCAATTTGATGACAACGATATTTTAGGCTTGCTTGAACCTGTTTCTGGTGATAATGTGAAATTTATCAAAGATTGTATCAGCGATTTCGACTTCCTTGGCTCTGAAAGACAAAACATAACCCAAAAAATAGGAAAATCTCAAATCAGATCCGTTATACTCAACGAGGTGCTCGATTATTTTTTCTACCAGCAAAAAACAAAATTTGTTAGAAAAACTTTCTTGAAGTCTGTTTTAAATGAATTTTCAAAACTTACTAAAACGGATTATAATGACCTGATAAAAGAAAGCTATAAAGTTTTTAGACGTAAGAAAAAAAGTTCCGGAATTCAAAGTACGCTGAAGAATTTAGATTCCGGCTTGCAGGTTAAATTAAAAAAAGAAAAAGAAGAACTTCTGATCGCCAAAAAAGAGTTAAGAAAAATTGATAAAGATATCAAAAAACTGAAAGACAGTGACCTCGCAGGTTTGACGAAGTTGAAACAGAAATACAAAAAACTGGAAAAAATAATTCATGGCCTGGAAGATGAAGGAATGCCTTTGGAAATTGAATTGTTATTGCAACACCAACAAGAGCTGCAAAATAAACTGCAACACCAAAACGAAAAAGAAGCAGAAAAGCTCAAAAATCGACTAGATAATGTAGCTGATGAGTTTTCTAAACTATATGAGGAATTGTCTAAAGAAATTGAAAACCTCTTAAGAGATAAAAAGAAACTAGCAGAAAATATTGGGACAATTGCCGAAAACAGGATTAAACGCGTTGATCGAAGATTGGGCAAATATCATCAGGCTGTAACAAATATTACCAATCAGTTGATACAAGATCAAAAAGGATTAACCATTTTTCTTCAGGATATCAATAAGGCCCTCAGAGGAAAAATATCTGCGGAAGAAAAAAAATCGCTGAGAAAAGAACGAAGTAGATTGCAAAAGGAACTCATCAAGCTTAATGAATATATAGAAGAACTTAATCATCACGAAGAAAAACTCAAAGAAACTCTCCAATCGGCTCTGCTCGCTATTGATTCCGATGAGGAACTTGCTGAAACAACACCTACATCTAAATTAGATGCTTTAGTATTTATGCTTAAGTATGGTTCTACTCCTTGGTGGGCAAAAGATTTTGCTAAACAGTCTATTGAGGAGATGTTTATTGAGTTTTCTGTAGAAAATCCCGAAAAATTAAAATCTACTTTTCAACAAATTGGCAAATATCCCGTGGTTTGGGAAAGAACGATCAACCAATTGTCTGAAAATGCCATAAAGAAAATTTTATCACAACTATTTCCTTCTGCCATAAAAACAATTTTTGCAAAGGCCGAATTGCTCAGTGTTATTCATTTTTCCCAGGGCTTTTCTCAGCTGAGTTCCGTCAATAACAAAAAATTTAAATGGGCTTTATTGTTTGAGTATCTGCTCAGCAGCAGGGAACATTTCAACCCCAATAATTTTTATCGGGAAATTACCTTGCAAACTGCCAGATTATATAATATCCCGCCCAACTTACTGATTGAATACAGTCGCAATGTTATTAATAACAGAAAAGGAGACTTAAAGGTATTCGAAGACCTTAACAGGCTTTTATTAAAAGATAAAAGAGTCGCAGAACTCGACCGGGAATTAGTTGTGCTGCAACGTAAAAAGAAACAGAAAGAACAAGGCCTTTTTCTTACCGATAGCCAGAAATCAGAGCTGCTTGTTGATTTCTTTTCTTTTGGAAAAATAAATAACAGGGCCAGAGAATTGAATTATGATAGTATCGAATCTTTTGAGAACTTACTCCTTGAACAAATTCAAATAAATCGCTCCAATACAAAACATGTTATATTAACCCTCCTCAAATTGTCGAACGCCCGCTCGCTTATTATTAAAGATTTGTCCGATGAAAGCTTTTGGGAAATTGTGCATCTTGTAAAACCTAAAGCTCTGTTATCTGTAAAGAGACATTTTAAGGATTTTTCGAAGGTGATGGATGATAAAAGCCTTTATCTTGAAAAAGATGTCTTGCTCGTGTTTTTTACAAGTCAGAAACAAGAAAATTTTGAAATTCAGGAATACCTGAAGGCCTTGTTGATGATGAAACAACAAATGTCGGGACGTAAACTGATTGCTATCCTGCTCGAATGGAAACGCAAGATCCTGTCGAAATCCGGAAGGTCTAGTTCCTTCTTGCTTTCGGTAATTATGATGGAATTGCAAACTTTAAAACAGCAGCAAAAACAATCAACCGACGCTGCTCTTGTCAAAAACATTCAGCAACAACTAGAATCTCTCGCCAAAGAATATACTGAGCTCAGTAAAGGCTTAGGAAATGTTTTAGCCGAAGAAGCCGCCGAAGGTCATGGAATCCCGCAAAAGGATTATAAATTGTCAGAACTGGAAATTCTTATAGGTCAACTAGGCCAGAAAATAGTTGACATGGAACTTGAAAAGACTGATGCCCTTAAGTCTATTGAAAATAAAAGGAAAATTTTACTATACAAAGCTCAAATACAGTTGCTTGAATTAAGAAGACCTCCTCTTTTAAGAAAAGCCGAGTTGAGAATAAAAGCTTTATCAGAAAGCCTCACTCTGCTTGATAAGACAATTTCAGCTCAAGAAATTATTAATGATAATGTAGAGGATTTATTGGAAGTGTCCGATTCTAAGAAGTCGCTACCTGAACTACAAACGGAAATGATCTCTGCAATTCAGTCTTCAGATCCTTCTGCATTAAAACAATTGCCTCTTCTCATTCAACAGCTGTCTGATGAAAAAAAATCTCATTATTTGTACTTCAAAGAATTGGAACGCATTGCGGTTTCTCTGAAAGATGAGAAATACAGGAATTCTGTGCTTGAGATTTTAAAAGACTCAATTCTTTTGTCTGAAAGAGAAGTTGATTTGATTAACAATGATAAAATCAATGAAGATCAACAGAAATTGCTTAAAAAAATTGGTGCCGTCTCTCCTCTTCAACTATGGAAGGAGTGGGATGCCCTTTCACTCTATTATGAGGATAATCCCGGGTTGTACACTAAAGAAAAAGAGGAGGTACAGGGCCTGATTTATAACCTGATATTAAGGGCTGACAAAAAAAATATTCTCGCTTACACTAAAATGTTATCTGATTTACAATATAAACTAAACCTCGACATTGAAGGGGCAAGTACAATTGTTGAACTTGATGATTTGAAGAAGAAATTGTCTTCAATGTGGAAAAGTCAACTCGATGATATTGATGATATGACTGAACTACAGAGGGACCCTGAGACAGAAAAAGACTTAAAACTTTTTAGACAGAATGTAGTAAAAGGGTTTAGTAATATGCAAAATATGCTTAATCGATACATTTACTCTATCCATAATAAGAAAGTTGAAGACCTGAAAAACGAACAGGTAAAACAAAAAATGGAAATTAAAGACCTGGAGTTGAAAATTGAATTTATTAAAGATGAAATCAATAAAGCCGAAGAACCGGAAGACCAGGAACCTGTAGTGAAAAAACGAAGGAAAAGAAAAAAGAAAGTCCCTGTCCCTGAAGTGATGAAAGAACCTTTGTATATCTATAATGCTGGCTTGGTCTTGTTGTGGCCTTATATGTCTAGATTGTTTTCTATGCTAAAATATACAGAAGGTAAAAATTTTGTCAACATAGAAACTCAATATAAAGCGATTCACCTTCTTCAATATCTTGCGACCGGAAGATCTGAAGCCCCCGAAAACGAATTGCTACTTAATAAAATTATTTGTAATTTTCCTATCACAGAACCTGTCCCCTTTGGAGTGGAATTTACACCCGACGAATTGAAAATGGCAGAGGGTTTATTGGTTGGCGCTATAAAAAATTGGCCTAAAATGAAGAATATGTCCCCTAATTCCCTAAGAGGGTCTTTTTTAATCAGAGAAGGGACAATTGAAGAGTTAGAAGACAGATGGGTGCTGAAGGTGACAAAAAAAGCTTTTGACGTCTTGCTGAAATCTCTTCCATGGGGCTATACTTTTATTAAATTCCCCTGGCTGGAAAAACACATTTCAGTTGAATGGAAATTGTTTTAAAAAGGTATTTATTTATTTAATGACCCTGTTATAAAATATCATTCTTGATCTCTACAAGTCTGATTATTCCTTCACTTATATAATATCGGACGATTAAATCCATGTCCTGATGGATTTTATTATTCACCTCTTTGTCAATGTTGAAAATAAGTTCTTTCCCGAAGTCATTTTTTAATGAAACCCTTGAACTTGATGTATCCTTGTTTTGAATTTGATATACGGTACCAGAATAAGCAAAAACCTGTACTTTTTTTTGCGAACTGATGGGCGATTTGTATAAGATCTTTTCCCGGAAATGCCTTGTTTGACTGCTGTAAATCTCAGAATCCATGTAGTATATAATTTCAGGCACATGTTCTTGCTGACAGGAAGAAAGTAGAAAAAGAATAGATAACAACATTAAAAATGTCTTCATATTGGGTCTTAGGGTTTGTAAGCTAATAGTAAGGGCTTGGGTTTTTATTAAACATCAATTTGTAAGGTCTGTTTCATTGGAAATAAAAAAGTTTTGACAGACACATTATTTATAATCAAATAGTTACTTGCAAAAAGTCTTCCAACTTTACAGGGGGACCCAAAATTGTTGTCTTTTAACTTCTCCCTTGGTAATTTATTGACTTATTTATGCTTGTTTAATTATTTAAAAATCGAAAAAGCTTCATCTATGGGTTTTAACTTCGATTTTATTACAATGTTAAAACAGATAGATTAAATTTACACTATCTCTGTAAATTGAGATGGCTCTCCTGTTTTATCCCTTTTATTAGCTGAAAGCTGCCTTAAAAATCGGCCCTTAAACTAATTGCAGGTAAGATTCCTGCATGCGAACGGGGAATCAGCTTTGTACTCCTGATATCATATAGATATTCTTTGATGTTTTCTGCATTGGTCATGTTTTGTATGTCTAAAGCAATCGTGTAAGACCATTTTTTGTGACTCTTAATATAGGCTACTCTGAAATCAATCCGATAATAAACACCATATTTATCCTCTGCATAACTGCCTTCAAAAGCCCTTTCTTCATCTAAAACCATTCCTCCGGCAGCAGCGGATGCAATTGAATCAATAGGGGTATAGCGTTGCCCGCCATTAAGGAAAAATTTAAGACCAAGTTGTAAAATACCCCCTTTTTTAAAGGTAAATTCTTTGGCTCCCATCATACTGATACTGTATAAGCCATCTACCTGAGTTCTCCGCCATTCGTCTTTCAGTGTTTTAAAAGAGGAACTGTATACGGAGGCTGCGCATAGCATGAACCATCCTTTATTAAATGCTTTCTCCAAGGTAATATCTACACCAAAATTGCGGCCAAAGCCTTTCGAAACCATCTGACGGTCTCCATAACCGTATCGGTCGTTATAAAACCAGTAATTGCTAGTGGAATCTGTACTGACAGGTAAATCAAAAAGATGCTGATAATATAACTCAATTCCCAACTTTAGACTTTTTCCTATGATTTGCTCAAAACCCAAAACGGCATGATGTGACTTGGCCATTTGTAAATTCCTGTTGGATTCCACCCCGTTAAACTGTAACAAATAAGCTCCGATCGGCAACATTTTGGCATGTAACCCATAGGCAGCGGTGATAGATGTCTTTTTTGTGAAGGCATATTTTGCTGCAAAACGGGGTTCAACCGAATAGGTATTGTTCAAACCAAGATAAGAACCTGCAAGGCCTATATTTAAGGTCAGTTTTGAACTCGGACGCAAACTACCTTGTATATACGCCTGCATCAAAGGGGTTACTCCTGCTACTCTGTTGAGCAATGTATCTAGCCTGACACTTGCATTTCTGTACATGGCCTTATGAAGGGAATAATGCATTGCATGTCCTGATAAACCGGCTTTCAGACGAAAACGCTTGCTCATTTTTCTGCTGTAGGTAGCTTGAATACTATAACGCCCGTAAAGGTACTCGTTGCTGCTGATACGGGTAGAGTCAGGGACTGCATAATCAGCAAATGCCCTCGTCATCATATTTTTTTCAGCAATGTAATTTTTGACTGTTTCATTGTCAGCCAAACCTGCAACAGCAAGGCTTGCATCGTCCTGATTGTCAGAAACCTGGTAAACCTGCACTCCTGCTACTACTTTTAAATAAGATTTTTCATCTGCCAGAAAGGTATAGTTTAAACCTGTAATTCCCATGTTGGTTTTGAAGTTTTTACGCACATAGTCCAGACGGGTTACCCATTCAGAAGGGTCCTTGATTAACCATTGTTCACTCGAGATACCTCCCACTCCAAAAAACTTGAGATGATGTTTGTTGTTTTTGGAAGAAAAATTCAGATTAAAGGACAAATCCTGGAAATCGTTATTTACATTCTCCCGAACTACATATATTCCAAATGCTCCGAATATACCCAATGTCGAATAACGATAATTGAACAAAAAGGAACTTTTGCCTTTTTTAATTGGCCCTTCTGCTGATATATCAATGCCTATAAGACCCAAACGTGTCATGAAATCAAAGTTTTGCATGTTCCCTTTTCGGAAATTAAGGTCAAATACGCCGGAAAAGGCATTCCCGTATTCTGCCGCAAATGCACCTGTCGAAAAATCGGACTGACCCAATACAGCTACACTTAATGCAGAAATTCCTCCTCCACTTGATCCGGGGTTAATAAAATGACTCGTCGTTTCAATGTCCAGCCCCTGCAATCGCCAGGACATCCCCATCGAGGAATTTCCCCGGATGATAATCTCATTTTCATCATCCTGACTCCCTTGTACTCCGGGAAATGCCATTGCCATCCGACTCGGATCGTCTATTGAACCTGCATACCTTTGTGTTTGTTCGGCAGAAAAAGAACGGGTGCTTACCACTGATAACTCATTGAGAGCCCGGTTCCCTACGCCATCGGTTTGACTGGCTTTCACAACTATGGTTTCTGTTGTTTCCACAGATTCTGATAAACTGATTTCCAGATAAGGCTCTTTGGCGGTTGTTACTATTATCCCATCACTGATATAGGGGGTGTATCCCAGGTATTGTACTTCTATTACCTGACGCCCCACGGGTACGTTCTTTAATACAAAATTCCCGTCAAAATCAGTAGTTGTAACAATTAATGGCTCTGAACCTTGCAAAATAACAGATGCACTTATTAAGGTCATCTGAGATACGGCATCGGTGACTGTTCCCCTGATTGTTTGTGTACGGTTGATTTTGTCATTGTCTTGTGCAGTCGATAATTGTACAGTAAGTAAAATAAACAAGAGAATTTTTGATGGTTTCATTTTTTTATTTATTTATCTGTTGTGATAATTAGGCCTCGTTTCCTTTAATATAGGGCGGTTTCTAAACTTATTTGTTACTATAGAGAATAACTTTAATACAAATATATATAAATTAAATGACCATTCAAACAATTTAGGTGTCTGTTTTCCTGCCGCTAAGACTAAATCAGGTTTCTTATCTGCCTTTATATAGGTTTTTCATAGGAAACGTTTTTATTCCTGCTGAGATTTTTGTCTGTAATGAATTGATTATAAAATTTTTATGATTAAATTGATTTTAGAGGGGAAAGAATTTTTAAAAGCTATTTTTTTTAATTTATGAAGGGTATTTTCAAGAGTTAAATTTTATGATTTATTAATAGGTTAATGTTTCGCAATCGCTTAATTCTTCAAAATCTATTAATCTGTGCAGCAATTGTTTAATATTTAGTACCTTGTATACCTATCACCAATTCTTTAAATGTAATAATGATGAAAAAACCCCTCCTTTTATTTGCTTTAATTATATTTCCTCTGTTTTTGTTTGCACAACTTCAATTTCCGCAATCTATTCATAGTGAGCAGTTAAGTTATTATAATAGCTTAGGTGAATTGACTGACAATCAGTATGATAAGTTGAACGGATACCAGCTGATGCCAAAGCGGTCATTCGGCCGTTCAAATTGTACGCTGGATAAAATTGTGTTTGGATGGCACCCTTATTGGGTTGGCAGCGCATATAATAATTATGATTGGGACCTGCTTTCTGATTTGTCCTATTTCTCCTACGAAGTTGATGCTGCTACAGGAAATGCCAATTCTACTCATAATTGGGCCACAGCGAATGTAATAGATGTCGCTAAACAAAATGGTGTCAGAGTAAATCTCTGTGTTACCTTGTTTTCAGGACATGCTACCTTTTTTGCAAACAGTACCGCTCAACAGACTCTTATAACCAATCTGATCAGTATGATTCAAAGCAGAGGGGCTAATGGTGTTAATATTGATTTTGAAGGAATTCCAAGTGCTAATAAAACTGATTTTACTAACTTTATGATTAATTTGTCCAATCAGATGCATACGGCAATACCAGGTTCTCAGGTCAGTACTGTATTGTATGCTGTAGACTGGAGCAATGTTTTTGATGTAGCCACACTTTCATCCTATGTTGATTTATTTATTATCATGGGCTACGACTATTACTGGTCCGGGAGCGCTAATGCAGGCCCGAATGATCCCCTGTACCATTTTATTTCCAATAGCTACAAATATAGCCTCTCAAGATCAATTACTGATTATTTGTCTAAAGGGCTTCCTCCTTCTCAATTAGTTCTTGGTCTTCCCTACTATGGTAGAGAATGGCCGGTAAGTGCCAATACTATTCCTGCCACTACTACTGCTTCGGGCTCCGCAAGAACTTATAAGGTGATTAAAAACAATACAAGTGGTAATTTTACAAACAGGCTGATGCATGAACCTAGTAAAACTCCTTATTATGCCTGGAATGACGGAAGTAGCTGGAGACAGTGTTTTGCTATGGACGAAGAAAGCCTTGCTGAACGCCTTGATATTGTGTTGCTCAGGAATATTGGAGGAATGGGAATTTGGGCACTGGGCTACGATGACGGGTATACAGCATTATGGGATGTCCTTGAAGATAAAATGACTAACTGCAGAACGGAGCCATGTATTGATACTATACATGATATGGGTGGCCCCGATAGAGATTATTACGATAAAGAGGATTATATCTATACAATAAATCCGCAAAACGGAGCTTATCCCCTCTCGCTTACATTTAATTCCTTTGATGTTGAATTGAATTATGATTATCTCAGATTATATAATGGCATTGACACTTCCGCACCTCTGATAGGTGTTTATACCGGAACCAACAGTCCGGGAAATATCACTGCAAGTAGCGGTGCTGTTACTTTTTGGTTCGATTCTGACGGGGCAACTACCGCTCCGGGATGGGAAGTGGCCTTTGATTGTAATTTGCCTGTCAATATCCTTCCTGATACAGTAGTTTTAGGGACCTCTCCAGGTAATACTCTGAATTGTGGAAATACTTATCATTGGTTTTTTGACAGTGGTGGTGATGCCGCAAATTATTCTGACAATGAAAACCTGACTCAGACTTTTTGTAATTCGGATACAAATAAAGCGATAAGAATATCTTTCAGGCCTAATCCTACAGCAGACGAACAAATTAAATTGAGTAATACAACTATAGGAAACGATTATATTTACATCTATAATGGTGCAAGTAATTCAGACAATCTTATAGGAGTCTACACAGGAACTACTTCAGCAGCACCTCAGCCCGGAACTTTTATTTCCACAGGGAATTGTCTTACTGTGAAGATGGAAACGGATGCTACTTCTAATGATTCAGGTTTCAAAGCCAGGCTTTACTGTTCTGACCCTCCGGTTCAAAATCCAACGGTTTTTGTAGGGGGAACGGCAGGAAATGCCTCTTTTACTGACAGTGGAGGAGCACTCGCCGATTATTCTAATAACGAATCTTATAGTGTTTGCTTTTGTCCGCATGCCTCTGCACCTGCCGGAGAAGTAGTATGGGCAGAATTTATCAATAATGCAGGGATTGAACGAAATTGGGATTATTTATATGTTTATGATGGCTCAGATGCTGAAAATGGCCGTTTGATAGCAGTTTATACCGGCGACACCTTAAATAGCAATAGCTTAGGTGTCATTAAAGCTACAGAAAATAATTTATCAGGGTGTCTTACTTTTGTGTTCTTTTCTGATGGAGCTACTGTGGCTTCAGGTTGGGAAGCAACAATAAGTACTGGAACTGCCCGGAAAAATTATGGCTCTGATAATTGTAGTTCTGCAACGGTTCTTACAGAAGAAAATACAACCTATGCAGGGAGTACCATGCTTGCAGTAGGTAAGCCTAATGGTCCCGATCCCTCTCTGAATATATCTTTGGCATCATTGCCTGAATGTTCCGGTGCCAATACAATAACAAGACTTGAAAATACGGTCTGGTATACATTTACCACAGTCGATACTTTTTGTGTTGCTGATCAAATAGCGCTTCGTCTCAACAATATTTCATGTCAAAGTACTTCTGGCACAGGTTCGGGGGTCCAATTTGTTTTGTATGAGGTTAGTACTTGTCAGAATGGCTCGCAATGGGGAACGCCACTATATTGTGCCGACAAATTAGTCAGTGGAGACTCTGTTGTAATTACCTCCTTATTGGTGCCTAATACTACTTATTATATAATGATTGATGGTTTCTCCGGACAGCATTGTAATTTTGATCTGATTATGGAAAATAAAGATTCTACTGACTGTATCATCACTTCTGCTAATCCCAAAACGGTAGCGTATGAAGGGAAGTTCAGTGCTTACCCGAATCCAACAATGGATTTTCTTAACTTCGAATACCTACAGGCGCCTCAGGGAAAAACTCTTTTATCTGTTTTTGATGTCGCAGGAAGAGAGCTCATCCAAAAACAACTTATTATTAATACCGAAAATTGGGATTTTTCACTTGATGTCAGTAATTTGCCACAGGGTTTGTATATTTATAGTCTGTTTACTGATAATCAACAACAAGTTGGTAAATTCCAAAAAATAAATAATTAATTTCATTTTTTTTCTTTAACATAAGTATCTTATATGGCCAATCAAAGTCAAATAATATGGATAGGCATCGCCCACGTAAAAACAGTTGGTAAGGCTTCTAAAGTACGAAATTTTGAAGGGTCTGAGGTTTATATTGCTATTCGTGCAGATACTGAAGAGGAATACAGACATAAAGTAATTGCCGTTTTTGGACTGAATAAATTTCAGGTTATCAGCCTTAATTATGTTGAAAATGAATTTGATGTCCCCAAAGATCCTGAAGACCCTCAGGCTTCAGAAAAAATTGAACTTTTTCAAAAACTAGCCAGAGGAAAGCTATTCGCATGGGGAAACTTCTACCCTTTTGGTGAGTATCATTTCTATCTGAACAAAGAGGAAGAGGAGTAATGTATTTTGTCTTCTGATAAAAATAGCCTGCACGGTAGTATTACCCAGCAGGCCATTCTGAGCTGTAGATTTTACCCTGGGATTTTACCTTCTATTTCTGGTCCGGAATGTCAGGAATAAACCGGAAGTTATTGAGAACTTTTCTTAGTAAGTATCAATTAACTAAATGGTTTTTTTAGCTTCATTATAAATCGATCTAACTTGTAAATTAATAATGATTTTTAGCAGCATTGCTTTTTTACTTTATTTCCTCCCTTTTTTTTTGTTTTTGTATTACCTGAGTAGTGAAAAATATAAAAACTATATCATTCTTCTGGCTAGTATCTTTTTTTATAGCTGGGGTGCTCCGGGCTTTGTATTCATTTTGATGGCTTCTACCTTTGTCGACTTTTACTTAGTAAGGTTGATGGACCAAACAGAAGAAAAGAAGAAAAAGAAACTCCTTCTTGGCCTTTCTATTGCTCTGAACCTGGGCCTCCTTGCCTTTTTTAAATATGCCAATTTTTTTGTTGATAACGTCAACGCAGTTTTGTCAGAAACCGGAGCAAATGAAATACAATGGACAAAAATTGCTCTCCCAATAGGTATTTCTTTCTACACCTTTCAAACACTCACCTATTCAATAGATATCTACCGGAAAGTACACAAGCCCTTAAATAAAGTTTGGGATTATCTTTTGTATATAATGATGTTTCCGCAGTTAATTGCAGGCCCTATTGTACGATTTAACACTATTGCTGATCAGATAGAAGGGAGGAGAGAAACAAATTATGACCGATTGTTGGGCTTTTACAGGTTTTGCATAGGATTGGCAAAGAAAGTACTTATAGCTAATGTGCTTGGTGCTGCTGTTGTTTCTGTCATTGGGGATTCTCCTGAAGCGGTTCTTGAAGTAAATTGGGATTTAATCAATAGCCCTCTTGCATGGTGGTGTATCCTTGCTTATACTTTTTAGATATATTTTGATTTTTCAGGATATTCTGACATGGCAATCGGATTGGGTAGAATGATAGGCTTTAAATTCCCTGAAAACTTTGACAACCCTTACACATCTCGGAGTATTACCGAATTCTGGAGAAGATGGCATATTACTCTTGGTGCTTTTATGAGAGAATATTTATACATTCCATTAGGTGGCTCTAAGGTGGATTCAAAATCAAGAATATATTTTAATCTGTGCTTTGTTTTTCTTATGTCCGGGTTATGGCATGGTGCATCATGGAATTTTGTTCTGTGGGGGGCTTTTTATGGTGTTTTTCTTATTCTCGAAAAATTATTTATACTCAAATTGTTTAAAAAAATGGGTGTTGCAGGTTCTTTTGTGAGTTTGATTTACTGCTTTTTTGTAGTAATGATGGGATGGGTTCTGTTTTTTATTGAAGATTTGGGGTCGGTAGGGATTTTCTATAACAAATTATTTGCCTTTGACTTTACAGTTGTTAATTCACCCTTTTCCAATGAATTCTTTTTTATTCTCTGTATGGCCATCTCTTTTTCTTTCTGTACACTTCTTAAACCTTTTCAGAAAATGCATGATTTTGTGTTTTCCGGTGAATATAATTCCCGACAATTAATAATCATGTTTATTATAACAATATGCTTGTTTATATTTTCTGTCTCTTCAATTTCAGCTACCGATTTCAATCCTTTTATTTATTTTAGGTTCTGAATTTTTTCTTTTGGGGTATATTTAAATGTATTTTTTTATTAAACTAAAATCAATCTAAGTTAAATGTTGATGAAAGATTTTATCTTTGTTTTTAAATAATAGTCAGAGAAAAAGAATTTCATTAACTTTGGTTGATTGGATTAAATTAAAAACGTTTTTTTTATCTGATTCCAATAAAACATTTAGATTTTTCCTCTTTTTTGATATAATTATCAGAATCCTTGCAATATGAAACATTTAATTTTAGTATTAATCCCGTTTTGCCTCTTTTTGGTCGCCTGCCCTAAAGGTATTGTTAAGCCCAAATACATGGAAGGTGTTGTTGAAAATGAAGAACTTGAAAAAATTGAAAATAAATTTGAACGTTTCAGACAACAGATAATGGGGCATTTCAGCAATAAAAAACAGGTGGAGAATGAACCTGCTATGAGGGAGCCTGAACAAGAATTTATTATCACGCCTATTTTTAAAAACCGTCCTGATGAATTCTGGGTTTATATGGAATATTTCTCCCCGGGGCTCATAGACAGACCTTTGGATCAGAGAATTGAACAGTATGTAAGAATTCAACGGGATACTTTTCGTATGGAAGTCTACTACCTTGCTGAACCTGAAAAGTATATTAACGAATGGAAGAAAGAGGTCCCTTTTGAAAAACTTTCAAGAAAAAGAGATTTGATAAGAGATAAAAACTGCGATTTGTATATTGTGCCTGATGAAGATAAAAGGTACCACTTCAATACTGTTCCTCCTCCTGAAATTACTTGTGATATGAGAGGTAACAGCGGATCAACTAAATTTGTAGACCTGTTCTTTAAATTGTCAGATGCAGGATATAATATGAGATTTAAATTCTATAACCAAGACAAAAAACTTCTCAGAGAAACCAATCGGAAGGGGATAAGCTTTGATAGACTCGATTACAGAGACAAAGATTATCCGAAATATGATATGGATTAGATAATTCAGAATTGTTTGTTGTTGAAATATTTTAAATATGCGCGTAATTACTCCCGGAGAAGTTGAGACTAAAGATTTACATCAGTTCATTCTTGGTGCAGTGGCACCTCGACCTATTGCTTTTGTGAGTACTATCGATGATGACGGAATTCCTAATATTGCTCCTTATAGCTTTTTTAATGCTTTTAGCTCTAATCCGCCTGTTCTCGTTTTTTCATCCAATAGAAGGGTTGCAGACAATACCACTAAAGATACTTTGCATAACGTAGAACTAAATCAGGAATTAGTCGTAAATGTAGTTAACTACGAAATCGTTCATCAGATGGCTTTGGCAAGTATTTCATATCCCTCGGATATTGATGAATTTGCCAAGTCAGGTTTGACGCCTATCCCGGCCGACCTCGTGAAACCTTTCAGAATAAAAGAATCTCCTGCTCATTTCGAATGTAAAGTAAGCGAAATTATTACCCTTGGGAATCATGGTGGAGCAGGTCATCTGATAATTTGTAATGTCCTCAGAATGCATGTCTGTGAATCGGTTATTGATGATAAAAACAGAATAAATCCGCATAAAATGGACTTGGTGGGAAGAATGGGGCGTTCTCATTATGTCAGAGCTCAGGGAGAGGCAGTCTTCGATTTGTATCAGTCTGTTATGAAACCTGCTTTGGGCTTCGATTCGCTCCCCAAACATATCCTTAACTCTAATGTCCTAAGTGGTAGTGATATTGCAAAAATGGCAGGATTATATAAATTCCCCGATGTAAATGAATTGGCGGATCTCATGAAAAATAATCATGATTTGAAAAGTGTTTTTTCCAGTGCTGAATCTTCTGATAATATCCTGATTGATAACTTGCACAGATTGGTTAAAAATACTATTGACGATGGCAGAATCGAAGAAGCTTTTCAAATCGCTATGTCTTATGAATCAGTACTTAATAACTAAATTTTAATTAAATTTTTATATTTTATAAATGGAAAATCCAAACGAAATATTCCCCAAACTTCCCAGGCATATCAGAAAACTGGTGAAAGATAAATTGGATTCGCCTGATTTTTCTTTAGAAAATAAGGAGGGACTGCTTAATCTGCATAATACTTACAGCAAATTTGGTACTGTTGGTACTGATGAAGAATTTAATCTAGCCCCTGACCGGCTTGCATTGAAACTTAAAAATGAATTGGCCTCTCACGAAAAAATGAATGTCAATCAGATTTGTATTGGCAACGGTGCTGATGAATTATTGAATTTGGTTATCAGGACATTTTGCAATCCTCACCAGGATAAGATTCTTTGTTTTTCTGGCGGGAATCAACGCATTTTACATTATGCAGGAATGAATGCTGTAGAAGTGGAAGAGTTGGACCTGGAAGGAGATTTCGAATTGCCTGTTTTTGATGTTAAAAGAGCAATCACTGAACATACTAAAGTTATATTTATTGAAAACCCCAATCAGATTGTCGGGAAGTGTTATGCTAGCTTTGATATTGTTGACCTTGCTGTGGGATTTGACGGGGTTGTAGTTATTGACGAGTCTGCCATTGATTATGATTCTGAAAAAAGCTTGTTGTCTATGGTTGAACTGTGTTCTAATGTAATCATTGTTCAAAGTTTCTGCAGGGCTTGGGGCCTTGCAGGTCTCCCTTTGGGTATTGCCTACTCTCAAAAACCAATAATTTCAGTATTGAACCTCATGAAACCTCCCTTTTCTGTTAATGTTATGACGCAACGAATGGCTGTAAAAGCCCTCTATGTCTCTGAACAAAAAGACAGAATAGTTCAAAAAACAATTGAAGAAAGAGAACAGGTTAAATCGCTCCTTCAAAATCTACCTCTCGTCAAAAAAGTATATGACTCCCAAACAAATACGCTCTTGATTCAAGTGGAAAACTCAGAAGAAGTTATCAACTATCTGAAAAACGAAGAACAGATTCTGGTCTTCGATGCTTCGCATATTAAAGGCTTCGAAAATTGTATCAGAATTACTATTGGTCCCGGAATCAATAATATGAGGTTGGTGAAAGCAATCAAAGATTTACCCCGCAATACTTCTGCAGGTCATCTGTTTTGGCGTAGCGTGGGCAGAACTTTGAGAAAAGCTAGCCTGTACCTTGGCGTTTTTAGAAAAATGTTTGGTCCCGGATCATAATTCCACTCGCTTTTTCTTATAAAACCCTTAAAGTTTCTAAATCTTCACTCTTCTTTTCTGAGAGGTTCTTATTTGTGCAATTACTTGATTACTTTTGCACAATCAAGAAAATCAATACATAAAACATTAGGTTGAAAAGTCTTTGAATTATACTTTTTAACCTTTTTCAGAAGAAAGAAAATATGCGTATAATTTTGTTTACCGGTAAAGGGGGAGTTGGAAAAACCACTACGGCGGCAGCCACTGCCCTTAAGTGTTCTCAAAAAGGACTAAAAACGCTGGTAGTTTCTACAGACCCTGCTCATAGTTTGTCCGATGCTTTAAATGTTGAACTAAACCCGGAACCTACTAAAATTGCCGATAACCTTTGGGGACAAGAATTTGATGTGTATTACTCCATGAAAAAAAATTGGGATAGTATGCGAAACTTGATGCTTTCTATCTTTAAATGGAAAGGTGTTAGTAATGTCGTTGCAGAAGAATTGTCTGTGCTGCCAGGTATGGAAGAGGCTTCCGCTTTTCTTTGGATTGAAAAATACTACAGGGAAAAGGCTTATGATGTATTGATTATTGATAGCGCTCCTACAGGTGAAACACTGACCTTGCTGACTTTGCCTCAAGTTATGCAATCCTGGCTGACTAAGGCATTCCCCGGACAAAAACTTGTTATTAAAGCCGTAGGAAAAGTACTCAATAAAACCAAGGGGATTCCCCTCGATAAAGGGTATGATGAAATACAAAACCTCTTTTCAAAATTGGAAGTGGTACAAAAAGTAATGCTCGATCCCAAAGTTTGCTCTATCAGAATAGTTGCAAACCCCGAAAGAATGGTCATTCAGGAGGCCAAAAGAGCTTACACTTATCTTAATCTCTATGGGTATAATGTCGATGCTGTGATTGTGAATAGGGTGCTGCCTGAACTAGTCGGGAAAGAGGGTAGTATCTTTGAACAGTATGTTAAATCTCAGGGGAAATATTTAGAAGATATCGAAGAAAGCTTTCAACCACTTCCAATTTTTAAAGTGGAACATCAGGGTAAGGAAGTGTTTGGTCTTCAGTTACTTGATAAAATTGGGGATGATATTTATGGTGACGTAAATCCGCAGGATATTTATCACAACGAAAACCCTTTCAGGGTCAAAGAATTTGATCAGTATTACAGAATATCTTTATTCCTGCCTTTTATTACTGATTCCGAATTTGGTCTGGAAAAATATGGTGACGAATTGATTGTAGATGTTAACGGACGTAAAAAAAGTGTTCTTTTGCCTAGATTTGCCAATTTTCTGAAAATGAAAGGGCATGCCTTTGAAGATTCATGGCTTCACATTAGACTGAATAAAAATTAAATTGTACAACTATTATGAATTCGTTATTCTGGGATAATAAATTTTTCGACGATCTGAAAAATACAGAACTCTACGCTATTGGTAATCTCAGACAGGAGGTTTTTGTTGTAGAACAAAATTGCCCCTATGTCGATTTTGATTTCAAAGACCTCAAATGTTGGCATGTAATGGCCTGGGATCATGAAGGGGACCTCGTAGGTACAACAAGATTGGTTCCTAAAGGAGTGAAATATTCTGATGATATTGCTATCGGAAGAGTAGTTACTTCTTCTAAAGTCCGCAGAACAGGGGTCGGGAAAGAGTTAATGAGAAAATCCATTGTGTATTGTCACCAGGTCTTCGGAAAACAAAATATCCGGATATCTGCTCAGGATTATTTAATAAAGTTCTATAATAGCTTCGGGTTTTATGAAACGGGTAAAAAATACCTGGAAGATGATTTTCCTCATTCCGAAATGTACCTCGAGGTCTGAATTTAAGAATTCTTCTACCTCTTTTCTAATCATTACATTTTTCTGCTGACCTTTATCTTTTTAATATCGTTTCTATCTACAAGCATATTAAACAATGAATCTTTGTATCGACATTGGCAATTCTTTTATTAAACTGGCAGTTTTTAATGCTGAAGGAGTCCTGCTGACTTCTTTAAGGTTTTCTGAGGTAGATGTTGATTGTTTTGCCTCTTTGATAAATGAATATTATGTGGAAAGGGCTATCTTGTCTTCTGTACAAACTGTAGATAATGATTTAATTGTTTTATTAAGAAATTCCCTGGATAAGGTAATTGAACTTTCTTCTGAAATAAATATACCGGTAAGGAACTCTTATAAAACTCCTGAAACACTGGGAAATGACAGAGTTGCTGTTGTTGTTGCTGCTACTGTTTTATTTCCTCAGGAAAATGTTCTGATTGTTGATGCAGGAACCTGTATTACTTATGATTTTATTACCGAAAATAATGAATATTTAGGGGGGTCTATCTTGCCGGGAATTAATATGAGATTTAAATCTATGGCTGAATTTACCGCAAAATTGCCCTTGGCAAAAATGGAAGTTTTAGATTCTTTTGTTGGTAATTCAACTCAATCTTCTTTGCAAACAGGAGTGATGCAAGGAGTTTTACACGAAATAAAAGGCTTCAAAGACCAATATCAACAACAATTTGGCAATATAAGGTTAATTGTGACCGGTGGAGATGCTTCTTATTTTGAAAGTCAACTTAAAAATGAGATATTTGCGGAGCCAAATCTTGTTCTCATTGGTTTGAACAGAATTTTGTATTTTAATACCCAATAAACTTAGTGGGAAGTTCCTTAACTTTCACTTTTTATATTAATAAATTTTTTTACATGAACAGGCATTTTAAGCAGTTATTGACTCCTCTTCTTTTCCTTGTCCTCTCAGGGACTATTGTAAATATTTCCTCAGGACAATATTCAAGAGGCAATTCTCCTTACTCGCGGTTTGGTTTCGGTGACCTCAAAGGGTCTATGTTTACTCCAAATGCTTCTATGAGTGGTGCCCTGTCTTCAACATACAGAAGTTACTGGGATGTGAACCTCACTAACCCGGCTTCGCTTGGTAAACTTCGGTTTACTTCTTTTCAGCTCGGAATAGATTATCAACATAGTGAACTATCTGAAAAAAATACCGGAGAGACTGCTCAGGCTGATAATGGAAACCTGAGCTACATTTCACTGGCCTTTCCTATTACTAAAAGCTGGGAGGTGATGAGAGATACTCTCAGAAGAGGTGTCCCCGTACAATGGGGGATGGCTTTTAGCCTCACTCCATATACTTACGTTGGCTATGATGTCGCAATTACTAGGGAGGTGTCTTCGGTTCCTGATGTGAGATTCAACTATACAGGGGAAGGGGCAAAGTACAGAGTTAACTGGTCAAACGGTTTTACCTATAAGGGAATTTCCGCAGGGGCAAATATTGGCTTGCTTTTTGGCAAAACCAGCTATAGTACGTCTATAGATTTTCAGGATAGTACCCACGCTCTTGCATTTGATGATTTATTGATAGTTGATGAGAATGGTGTGGGGTTTATCTGGGATGTCGGTCTGCAGTATGAATATGTATTCAAAAATAAAAAAGGACTTACTTCTTCTGACCCGAATTATAATATTGATAATAAATTAACTGTTGCTGTTTATGCTGGTGGGGTATCAGATATTATTACTTCTTCAAATCAACAGTATACAAGAAACAGCGCATACCACGGAATAGATACTATTCAGAATATAAAGGATGTACAGGGGGTGCTTTCTATGCCTGTAAAAATAGGTGGGGGTGTTTCTTTTGGAAAAGAACTCGGACTGATTGTCGGCCTTTCTTATGAAACAGAATTATGGTCTATGTTCCGAAGGGATGGTGTTGAGGACCCTAATCTGACAAACTCCCACAGGGTTGCTCTTGGAATGCAAATTATTCCCGATTTTACCGATTACTCCAGCTACTTCAATAGAATAAGATACCGTGCAGGGATTCATTATGGCCTTGATCCCAGGGCTGTATCGCCCGATGGCCAAAGGTATCAACTGATGGATTACGGTCTTTCTGTAGGGGCAGGCTTCCCGATGCGCCCTCCTAAAGCTAAAACTATTCTTGGGTTTGTTAACCTGGGATTTGATGTGGGCTATCTTGGCCATCCTGAGTTGATCGGAGATGTATATTTTAGAGTTAATCTGGGCTTTTCACTTAATTCAAGTGGTTGGTTCAATAAATCGAAATTCAGATAGTCTTTTTTCATCTTGCAGAACGGAACGCAAACATGGACTTATTTCATGTTTGCGTTTTTTATTCTGTTCTGAAATGATTTGTTTAATATTTTAATTGAATAATTGTTTTCCGGATTAATAAATAAGATAAAAATTGAAATATAATATTAGAAAGGCAAATGAAACTGATTTTCATGGAATGCTCTTGTTGATTAAAGAATTGGCCGAATTTGAAAATGCCCCTGAAAAAGTCCTCAATTCTGTTGAACAGATGAAAGCTGAACAGGATTGCTTTGAGTGTTTTGTAGCAGAAACTAAGGAAGGGGAAATAATAGGAATGTCCCTTTTTTTCTTTGCCTATTATACCTGGGTAGGAAAATCTTTATATCTAGACGACTTATATGTCAAAAAGGAATACAGAGGCCACGGCATAGGCTCCCTTTTGTTGGAAAAAATATTTGATGTCGCAAAGGCTAATAATTGCAAAAGAGTAAGATGGCAGGTGTTGAATTGGAATACTGCAGCAATTAATCTGTATAATAAATGTGGTGCTTTTATTGACAATGAATGGAGTAACTGTGATTTTGAAGGTGATAGGATCACTGATTTCCAGATTGAATAATTTTTTAACTTTAACATTTGTCTCCTGTTGACCCTGAAGTGAAAGATGAAATGAAAAAAAAGATTGAAGATTATAAAAAATAGTTACCCCTTTATGAGGTTTCATTTCAACATGGCCTGGAAGATGAAGATAGATTTATGGTTGCTTGCTGGATAAATCAATCTATTTATTGTCAGGACCAGAAAATAAAATTAATTTGACTTCAATGAACTGATTGCGACTGACTAAGTTATCTGGCAATTGTACCCGCAAGGAGCCGTAATTCCCATTCAGATAGTTTTGCATTGTATTTTGCAGAAATCACCTGTTTCTGTGCCTGAATGTAATTGAATTGAGCCTGTTGATAATCTAGATAGGTAGCCTGTCCGAGTTTGTAGGCACTCGTAATACGCTCAAAATTATCCTTGCTGATATTTACATTGCTAATTTCAAGCGGAATCAGCGCAATATTATTTTCGTGATTTATAAAAGCATCCTTAATACTTTGTTCTATATCATACCGTAACATATTCAAATTAAGCTCTGCTCCCAGAATAGTCAATTTGTTTTGCTTTATAGCCCTTTTCATAGCCCCTGCCCCATAAATAGTATAAGACAAGCCAAGGTTTATTGATGGGCCAACCGCATCACTGCTTTTCATAATGCCAACATCATTCTGAGCCCCGGTATAACCATAAGATATCGTTGTATTTATCTTGGGGAAAAGTTCAGTGCGGGTAATTTTCAGATCCAGATTTGAACGTTCAATGTTTTGGTTGGCCTGAATCAGACTCAGGTTGTTTTTAAGGGCAGATTCCAATACGTTTTCATAGTTTAAAGAAAGGTCTAGCTCGGTGTCAACTTCTGCAATAGCATCCTCGTCAATGTCTTCGGTCCCGATGATCTTGTTGATTTGTCGAATAGCCTGCCTTATACTTAATTTGATGCGTAATAATTGTGTGCTGTCTGCATTACAGGTGGTCAGAAGGTTTAGTCTTTCCACTTCTGATCCCTGTCCATATTTTCGTTTGGTTTCGATGCGTTTTAATTGCTCTTTAGTGAAATTGAACTTCTGAGTTGCTATTCTGTAATCTTCCTGAAGTCCCGCAAGTGTATAATATGCCTGAATTACTTTATAGATCGTGGACTCTATTTCCTGTTGGTATTGTGTATTGCTGATCGCAAGGTCTACTTTGGATTGCTTAAGTCGGTATACAGGCTTCAACCCATCAAAAATAGTGTATTTAAAGTTAAGTAAAGCGTTGTAGGTCTGAGATGCTGCAGAAGAATTCAGCTGGTCTGGGAAACCTCCGTAAAAAGTTGTTTTGGAAATAGAGTTTGAATAGTTATATCCTGCCGAAAAGTCTAAAACCGGCAAAAAACCGGCATTGCCCACGGTTGCATTAACAGCAGTGATTTCAGTGTTGTTTTTAGCAATTTTAATATTGAAATTATTCTGAACAGATGTTTGAATAACCTTGTCGAGTTGTATGTTTTGCTGTGAAAAAAGATACAATGGGCTAAACAAAACAAAGAAGGAAAATATGCTTTTAAATGTCATTTTAATTCATTATTGTCTTGAAAATAATGTCAGGGGTAGCTTTTGAAGCTAATTGATTTAATATGAAATTATTCAATTATTGAATGGAGGAAAGATAATCAATCCTCTTCAAATTATCAAATCAAACATCCATGCATTGTATTTCATCCAATTGGCAGCATTTTTTAAATCCTGTCACTTTTAAATCAAAATAATTGGACTCGATACTCAGATTGCAATCAGCTCTTTGTTACCTGGACCAAATAGTTGGATTGTTTTAAATTTTTTAGATGAAGATGGATTCGACAAGATTAACCCATGTTGATACCACCAAATTTAATGTTAGATTTAAATATCGTGATAAAATAAGCGTTTTCTTATTGGTTTTTTGACATTTATCGCAGGACATGACTTTTTGAAAAAATTTCTCAGTCATTATGGGTATAATTTGAGTCCTTTATATCGTTTCCTGAACTTCTTTTTAGTAATTTGCATTAACTTTTTGCTAAGCCATGTCTCTTGCTTTTTCAGAAAAGAGCTTTTTCTTTTCTCCTTGGAAGTATAAAGGGCATACTTTAATTATTATTTAAAGAACTTTCATTCATTATGCGATATAAATTAGTGCTTTTTTTTGCAGCCTTGTCATTTTGGTATGTATTAAATGAGTGCAACTTGTCTTATGCCAATTCAATTAATAAGACATATTATGACGTTATTAATTTTAATCCAGACGTAAGAGGATACACTAACCAAATTTATCATATGTTGGATGGACATGGATTTACGTTTGATCCTGTAGATAATCCTGAAATGGCAGTTCGTCGCACACCAGGGTATCCTTTTTTCTATGGTGTACATTATTTGCTGTCTAATGATGAAGCAGGTAGTTTTTGGGCAATACGTTATACACAGTTGTTTCTCTTTGCTTTGTCTTGTGTTTTATTGGGTATGTCAGTTTTTAACTATACCAATAAACGACGATGGGCTGAGGTGACAGCATGGATGTATGCTTTCTCTCCCTTTGTGCCAATGTATGCTTATTTTGTCGTAACAGAGGCCTTGGTGCCGTTTATGGTTGTTTTAGTCTTATTTTTAGCTTCTTTGTATCATAAAGAGAAAGCATACAAATATTTATATTTAGTAGGGGTGGCTCTGGGAGCTCTGTTTTTGACACGGCCTGTGGTAGGGGTGATGTTGCCTGCTATATTTTTATCTTTTGTGCAGTTTAAGAAATTATTCCAAAAGACTTACTTCAAAAAGGTGTTTGTAGAAGGATTGATTTATGGTTTGGGCTTTGCTACTTTTGTCGGGCCTTGGGTGGTTCGGAATTATGTGATAACGGATGGTGACATTGTTTTAGCAGAAACTTTTTATCATGAAGCTCCTATGAATTTTGGAAGAGGACATTTCTATTTTAGAACATTAACTTCTGCATGGACAAATTCAGGAAGTGGGAAGACCGAAATTTTAGCGGATAAATTTAGAACTTATGCCGATAAGGACTTACCTGATGAAGTAAATAAGACTATTCAAGATTATTTAGAAAGTCACCCTCCTTATATTTATGATGTTATAAGCCGAAATGAATTTGAGAGTTTATTATATGGCTTATACGATTGTGCTGTTGATATGAAGCACTATAAAACAATGAACCCTTCTCATAATCGAGAATACTGGGTCAATCAACCTTGCCAGTTTGAAAATAAGAAAAAAGCAGTTGCTTTGACCAAACAATTTAAAGAAAAAGCTGGCTTGCATTATTATTTAATTACACCTTTAACTACACTGTTTAAATTCTGTGTGCAAAGTAATACTCAGCACATTATATCTCTTAATCCCAAAGGGAGGAATTTCACACTTTGGCAAAAAGGGGTGAAAGCTTTTTGTTTATTACTCAATCTCTGTCTTTTTTTTAGTGTGTTCTTTTTTCTGTTCACCAAAACAGAAAGTAACTTAAAAATTCTCTTTGTGTTTTTTCTTTTAACTACTGTATTGTTTTTTACTTGGGGGATTAGACACACAGAAAACCGCTATATGATTCCCTTGGTTCCAATCGGACATACTGCTTTGGCTTATTTTGTGGCTAATTTGTGGGATTGGTGGGACAACCGTAAGGTTAAAATAAAATAATAAGTTTTAAACAATTTTAAACAAAATCGAAATCCTCAAAAAAATAAACAAACTGTGTCTCTCTCAGAATGTTATCTTTTAACGTTGACCCGGCATACAGAAACTCAATTGCCCTTGATAGCTTCATTTGAACTAAAAAGGGCAATTCGAAATTGATTTTTATTTAATCAGGGACTAAAAATTTGTCAGAATAATTTCATCCTGCATGATTTGTTCAAACCAATGAACAGGACTTTGGTATTTATCACCTGTTTGGGTGTCGCATTTAAAAAAGAGGTAGAATAATTGCATGTTTTTACCTAATCTTTCTCTAAGGTTCTCAAGTATAAGTTTCGATTTGTCAAAGTGGCCGGAATAGGCATTTCTCCAAGCATAAAAAGCTTCGTCATGAAGTTCTATTACATCAAGAACGGCTTGGTCTTTGACGTACTTTCGAGCGAAATTCAACGCATATATAGAATGATGCTTTGACCAGTCAGTTCGTGGTCGGGCGGTCTCTTCGAGATGCTTAAAAGTGTCGTGAAGGATTGTTACAAGGCGTAGTTGTTGCCTCATTTTCCAACTATTGGTGGATTTGTCTACATTCTGAAGAACTTCATGTATATGGTATATTATTTTACCTTCAGGATGCCCGGAACGAGGTTCTCCCCAAAAGGCTCCTTCCTGCCATGCAAGGTCGTTCAGAATTTTATTTTCTGTTTCGTTTTCAGGCTTAATATAATGTGCAAAGACATTCACGTCTCTTGTTACTACGTTCATAAGCATTGGGCCGGGATTCCAAATTCTTTGACTGGTATTCATAAATACTTAATTTGTGCAAATCATAAAATAATGTTGTTTTATCAACATAACAGGGGGTGAAAAAGATTTGCGGGTTACATAAAGCAAAAATCTTACCAATGTTAATCAAACCATAATAAAATGTTAAAAAATTGTTGATTATCCAATTAACAAAAACAATTGCTATATATTTTAAAATAGATTTATGTTTCTTTATAGAATATACTTAAGCCTTTAATGTATCCCGGGGAAAAGATAAATTCAAATTATGAATTTTCTGCAAATTTTCTATCAGGTCTTGCAATTCGCTCAAAATCATCATGTTCGCGCCATCTGACAAGGCCGTATCAGGGTCCGGATGTGTTTCTATAAAATAACCACAAATTCCGATCGCTGCTGCTGCCTGTGCTAAAAAGGGTGCGTAGATTCTATTGCCACCGCTTTTGCCTCCGGGACCACCAGGTTTTTGAACCGAATGAGTAGCATCCATTATTACGGGAAAACCAAAACTCATCATATCAATCAAACCGGTGTAATCTACTATCAGGTTATTATAGCCAAACATTGTGCCCCTTTCAGTCAACATGATTTTGTTGTTGCCAGAAGATTTTACTTTTTTTACTACATGTATCATATCTTTACCTGATAGAAACTGTGCCTTTTTGATATTGATTATTTTCCCGGTAGAAGCAGCAGCAAGGAGTAAATCTGTTTGTCGACACAGGAAGGCAGGTATTTGTATAATGTCTGCAGTGGCAGCAATCTCCATGGCCTGCTGTGACTCGTGAATGTCGGTGAGAACAGGTAGAGAAAATTTTTCTTTAACTCTTTGTAAAACAGCAAGTCCCGAAGTTATTCCAGGGCCCCTGAAAGAACTGACAGAGGTGCGGTTAGCCTTATCGAAGGAGGCTTTGAAAATGAAAGTAAAATCAGGAAATTTTTCTTGTAAGTCTCTTATTTTTTTAGCAATCAACAGGGTCATTTCTTCTGATTCAATCACACAGGGTCCTGCTATGATGAAGGGTTTCTGTTGAAGTCTTTTATATAATTCCATAATGGTTTTTATTTGAAATAAGGACGATAAAACGAGATAATCAGGTGGGGTAATTAATTAAAAGAATAAAAAAATGTTTCTGAAATGGAAAAAGATTCCAATTTTAAGAATTTATCCCCCGCATTTTTTAAGACATGTTTTTCCAGACTTCAACTCTTCAGGAGGAAGCCCCGGTACAGAAAGGATGTCCTTCAGGTATTCAACTGATTTTTCACAATTGCCTAAAGAGCAGTATGCAATACCGATGTCAAGACGAATAAAAGGATTGTCCGGATTAAGTTTGTCGAGTCGAAGCATGTATTTTAACCACATCTCAGTATCGCTGCCTGCCTGCCCGCTTTGATTTGCCAGTATTTTATGACACATACCAAGGTATTGAATTGCCAAGGCATAATCAGGCTCAATTTCCAACACCTGATGATACAAAAAGATAGCTGTATTAAAGTCCTGTTGCTGCATAGCGAGAGTGGCCTTTCCTATATAGGCATTAATGTGGTCAGGATTAGCATCTATTGATTTGCCATAATGATAGGATGCCTGATTAATGTATTCAAATTTGAGGGAATCATTTGTTGAAGGGTCAAAGGCAATGTTGTTATAGATGTTGCCCATTAATTCGTAGCCGTTCCAGGGTTCTGTGCCTGATTGAATGGCTTTGTTTGCTCTGTCAAAGGCAATCTTTGTATGTTGAAGGTTTAGAAAATAGGACCCTGCAATTGAATTTATATCTGTGTCACTGTAATCTGTGGGGGTGTAAAAAGGATTGATTAATTTACTGATGAAATAAGGGATGCTTGAACTTTCAACTACTTTTAGTGAAGAAAAAATATCCCTGAATCCATTTCGGGTGAAACCGTATTTTTTAATAATGGCACTGTTTTCAGGCTTGTTCTTGATGTAGACACAGGCAACAGGATCTACAAATATCAGCTCATACTCCGTGGATTGTAATAAATGTTTTTGTAATCCCTGAAACTGAGGACGGTATAATACCACGTAATTAAAATCCAGAGAATCATCTTTCTCTTCAAATAAATCAGGAATTCCTGTGACTTTTGCAAAATCATTAAAGAACTCTTTAGGGAATATATCAAGATCTCTGAGGTCGATATAGGTTTTGAAGTCAGGTTGTAATTTCCACATTAAATAGGAAGAAGTAAGATAATCAGAAAAACAGGTTCCCTTTATGTTGTTGTCCTGAATAAATTGTGCCGCTCCTACAGGGTTGTGGCTTGTTAATACCTGTAAGCCATACTGATCCCTTGATGAACTCCACTCATGGTATTTGCCACTGATAACAGAAAAGTACAACCCTGCTGAGCAAATTAAAACAAAGGTGTATGCTCGCTTGGGTTTTAATAATTTACTGAATAATTTATCAACAGCAACAGCAAAAACCGGAGCGGAAGCTATAATAAAGAATGGAATGTTCCGATAGGCTGTAATGCTCAGATAAAACAACATGAAGCAAAGTAAACCATTCGCCATCCCATATTTTTTTAGATTGTGGGGGAGCCAGTCAAGGGCTGCTTTTTCTTTAATTGTTACTGTCTTGTTTACCGACTTTTTCTTTTTGCCCTTTGGTGTAGCTTTTATCTTTTTAACTCGATCATAAGATTTTCGATATAAAAAAGGGGTCAGGATTACAAAAAGAAGGCTGCCAACAAAGAAAAATAAATTCAGGTAGGCTTGTGGCTCCCAATATAGCGATTTCCATATAGGGGCCAATTCAGTTGTAAATTGATTGTCTGCAAGCTGAGTATAAATATTGTATGGGTGCAGATACATTTCGACTCCCCTTGGGTTAATAGCAATGCATAAGAAGGCAATAATAACTGCTAATGTCAATTGATAGGGTTGCTCAGATTCTTCTTCTCTTCTTATTGTATATAAATGCTGAATCCAGGAGGCAGCAAGACAGGCAAACATAAGTACTACTCCTGTACCGTAAGCTTCATGCATATTGGTCCAGATTATCTGCAAAGGAATCAGAACATAGATTAGTTTAGATGGTTTGTAATAATAATTCCAGAATAAAAACAGATAAACAGATACCATCAGATGACTGCTCATCTCAGGCCTGCCAATTAACCTGAAATCAATGGTGTAAAGCATTAATAAGCTAACCAATATAAGCCCTGCAAAAGGCTTGTTTACGTATTCCTCCTGTTCAGTACTGAATTGATTGATGAGGTTGGCTGTTTTGTAATAAAATGTCAAAAGCAATACTGTGACAATTGCCTGCAGTGCAAAAATTATCTCAACACCAAAAAGATTCTTCAAAGATGCTATCAGGATTTCGAAAAGCCACTTTACATTTATCCAGTCAACTCCCGCAAAAGTATATGAAAAGGGATCTGTTTTTGTTACTTGTCCATTTTCAAGCATCCATTCACCGGTTCGGTACATCCACCATAGGTCCGGTTCTCTTATGGCTTTAAGACTAAGGGCAATGCCTGCAAGAATACAAAATACCCAGGCGATTTTGCCCAATGTTAATTTAGATTTCATATTTTATAACTCCTTTGAAATTCTGTGATAGACATAAAAAAGCTAAACTAATAAATTAATAGGTTCTTGCATTTTTAAGACAACATTTTTTATACTTCTTTCCACTATTACATGGGCACATACTATTCCGGCCAATTTTGATCCCTGTATAATTGAATGCAGATTTGAGGGCTGTTTTAAATTTGCTTTTAGTATCCTGTCTGAATACCAGGGATAGCATATCGTACAATTCAGGGTTGTTTTTTTGAAGCGCCATAGGGTGTTCGAAGAAATATTCAGAAGCAACTGCAAAAAATTCTACAGCATTCGTGGCGCCGTAAGGATTCATCTTGGATTGGCCTTTGTTTATCCTCTCGGTTTCCTTACGCATAATTTCAAGCCAGGGTGCGATATACTGATTTTGCATAAAAAGTTCGGGAATTCCATCGTATTTACCATCTGCAGCATCTAGCAAATGTACAAACTCGTGAATCCCTACATTTTTTTTATCTTTTGAATTTTCAAATCCACCAATCAGTGCAGGTTTAGAAAGAATCATCACTCCTTGCATCACCCCTGTCCCAACCATTCCGGTTACATTCCTTCCCTCTCCTTCTGTTCTGAAATCTTTTGTAAAGGCATTGGGGTAAATAAGTATCTCCCCAAGATTATCGTATTCCCATTCCGGAAAACTAAAGACAGGGATTTCGGCACTTGCTGCTGCAAGTACCATGGTAACATCATCCACCTCGGTTTTTATACCTGTTACCCGGGTTTCGTGAAGGAAAATCTGAATTTCTGTCTCAAAACGCCTTTTCTCTTCTTCATTCAGTGCATTGTAAAACTGTACATACTTTTCCAGAATTTTTTTCCACTTTTCCGGGAAAGTAGCCGCTTTTAATATCGCTCGCTCGCGAAATTTTTTAGTGAATATTCCATAGGTGTTATAACAAACAAGTAAACCTCCTGCATATAGTATGTATACAATGTTGTCAGATAAATTGTCAATACCCGAAATGATCATAAAATAGGCAAGGCCTATAACCGAAGTAAACAAAGTGGCTATTATCTTATTGGTTTTAGCTTTCTTTTCTGACAGATGCATGTAGTTGGAAATTAATTTTAACCTGATATTTATTTATATAAAACAAGATAGTCAAAAAGTTTCAAATCTCTTATTTTGAGATTAAATTGATGGATTATCACCAAGGACTCTTACCTTTACTGCACTTTTAGAAATATAATGGATTAAAAGACTGAATATCAAATACACACTGTTTATTTTTAATGATTACAAATAATTATGAATTTATACAATCTGTTTAGAGTTTGTCTGTGGTTAATGTATGTCTGTTTTTTTAGAAGGGTGTATTACCTGAATGCTAAAAGAATTCCCGGAAAAGATCCTGTGATTTTTATCTCCAACCATTCTAATGGATTTATGGACCCTATTCTGATAGCGGCTATGCAACCACGGCCCGTATATTTCTGGGCAAGGGCTTCTGAATTCCCCGACAACTTCAAAGGCAGGCTTTTGTATCGCCTCCATGGATTGCCAATTCATCGCGTTCAGGATGGAAAGGAAAATATGTATAAAAATGAAGAGACTTTCAATAAAACCAGAAAGTTGTTACATGCAGGATGGAATACGGCTTTTATTGCGCCGGAAGGAAGGTGTAAGGTTCAGAAAAAATTGTTGCCTTTCAAAACAGGTTGTGCGAGATTAGCATTTAAAATGATGGAAGAAAATAGTTGGGGAACGGATGTTAAAATTATGCCTTCAGGTGTTAACTATACTTACCATGATAAATTTCGCTCCGAAGTTTATATTAGTCTAGGGCTTCCCTTATCCGTTTTTAGTTATAGAGAACTTTATGAAAATGACAACGAAGCGGCTGTGCAGAAGTTAACCAAGGATATGCGCGTTGCTTTGAGAAATCAAATGATTTATGTAGAGGAGGTGGATGAGGACTTGGTTGAAAAATTACTCGTTCTTGTCAGGTCGAATTTAAAAAGAGGTGCATTGCCTTTGTACTCTTCTAATCGTAGCGTCTTTGAAGAAGAGCAAAAAGTTGCTAATTATGTTAACGACTTGGGTGATGATGCAAAACGTAATTTAGAGGTTCAGGTTAATAATTACCTGTCTTGTCTTGAAGAACAAAAAGTTGCTGATTTCGCAGTGGCAAACAATAATAAAAGGAACCTGTTTTGGCTTGTTATTGGTGCCCCCCTATGGCTTACAGGTAATCTTATGGGGCAAATACCTCATAAAGTTGCCAGAAAACTCAGAAATAAGTTTGTGCCTTTCAAAGAGTTCTCTGCAAGTTTTGCCTTTACTGCTGCTTTGGTTGTATGGCTGATGTGGGGTATCGTATGGATAGTTATTGCTTCGTTTTTTATAGGTTGGTGGGCATTGTCAGTACCCTATGTGATGGCATTTTTACAAACGTATGCTTATCATTTCAAAGATTATTTGAATGAGTGGATCAGCTTATTTCAGTACAGAAAGGTAAATAATAAAGCAGAATTGTCAAGGTTGAGATCTGAAATTGAATGCCTGAACCTTTAAAAATAATTTGAATGCATGATCTTTGCTAAATTGCTATAATCCAGCCTTCTCTGAAATTTCAAGCATCCTGTCAATGCAAAGACGTCCCTCATCAATAACAGCTTGTTCTAATGTTACTTCAGGAAGGTCATATTTCATACACAAATATAACTTTTCCATTGTGTTGAGCTTCATATGAGGACATTCGTTACAGGCACAGCTGTTGTCAGGTGGCGCAGGATAGAATTTTTTCTCCGGAGAGGATTTCTCCATCTGATGAATAATCCCTGACTCCGTTGCGACGATAAATTCATCGAAACCACTCTCTTTTGTGTATCGAAGTAATGAACTCGTTGAACCAACATGGTCTGCTATCTCAAGCAGGTGTTCTTCACACTCAGGATGAGCAATCAATTTGGCATTCGGGTGTTTTAGTTGTAGTTTTACAATCTTTTCCTTGCTGAAAATTTCATGAACCATACAAGCACCGTTCCAAAGAACCATGTCTCTCCCTGTTGTTTTTTTAAGATAGGCACCCAGGTTTTTGTCAGGCGCAAATAGTATTTTCTTGTCTGAAGGAACACTGTCAATAATTTGTTTAGCATTTGTTGATGTACAACAAATGTCTGTCATGGTTTTTAAAGCAGCGGTACAGTTTATATAGCTGATTACAACATGTTCAGGGTGTTTTTCCTTGAATTTTTTGAATAAAGGCGCAGGACAGGAGTCGGCAAGAGAACAACCGGCTTTTAAATCAGGAAGCAGCACTTTCTTAGATGGATTAAGCATCTTGGCGGTTTCTGCCATAAAATGCACTCCGGCAAATACTATAATATCTGCTTCTGTCGATGCAGCTTGCTGTGCCAGTCCCAGGGAATCTCCAACATAATCTGCAATGTCCTGTATCTCGCTTTCCTGATAGTAGTGAGCAAGGAGTATGGCATTTTTCTCTTTTTTAAGTTGATTGATTGCAGCAACAAGATCAAGGGTCGGGTCTACTTCCAAATCCAGAAATCCTTTCTTTTTTTGATTGTTCTGCGCTGTTGTTAATCCTTGCATATTTGTATGTTTTTGAGCTCAGCAGGTTGCCAATTTGTTCTGCCTTGGTTAATGTAAAAAAAACACTTAGTTTGTTATTGAAACTAAGTAAGGGGGAGTTTAGTTCCTGAACAAGCAAAGAATTCTTTGAATCTTACCATAAATATAACAATAATCATCTGTTTTTATTTAAAATCAATAATTAAAATGTAATTTTTACTTTCGCAATCTGATCTTTTTTATTTTGAATAAAGTGTTTTTTGTCTTCTCTGTTGTTATTGAATTTTTAAATGGTAACAATTCTATTTGTTATGATGTTTTTGATAGTTAATGTTTTTACTTGATGAAGGAAAAATATTGAGTAGTTCAAATATATTACGATTGTGCCCTGAAATTTATTCAACTCAATGATTATGTCTTAAATTATTCCTGTATTAATAATAATTTATTTATTTTTATTGTATAAATCACACGCACAGATACAACCTGCCCTTTGTTTTAAATTAAAGAGATTGTTTATATAGTAATGTTTCTTGATTTAATAGTGATTTTTACTGGTCAGATTTTATTTAATCTGTTATGTCTTTTGTCCAATATTTTTAATAAACAAAAAAGAACAACATGAAAAATATATTAGCACTCATTTTTACTATTTCACTTCATACATTTGTTCTTAGCCAGGCTACAGGGACCCTTCAGCCTATGTTAGAGGAATTTACACAGGCTTCCTGTGGGCCATGTGCTTCTCAGAATCCTGCATTTAATGCTTTAATTGCTGCCAATCAGGGCCAAAATGGATTTATAACAAATTCCCTTAAATATCAGGTTGCATGGCCTGGAACAGATCCTATGTACAACCAAAATGAAGAAGAAGTGGATGCAAGGGTTTCTTATTATGCCGTTTCAGGTGTGCCATTTGCAAAAATGAATGGTGTTTCTGTCAGTGGACCTAACTATATGGGCGCACCTGCTAATTTAACTCAGTCTACACTCGCTGCAACTGCTGCAACTGCTGCACCAATTGAAGTGGATGTTGTTTGGGATTGGGCAAACAATTCTCTGAATACTATCAATCTAACCGTAACAGTTACCAATACTAACGGAGGGGTTGATTTTACCTCTGCCGATAAAGTACATATTGTTATCGTTGAAGAAGAAATCAATTTCACTTCAGCCCCGGGTAGCAACGGTGAAAAAGATTTTTATATGGTTATGCGGGATATGTTACCGGACAATAATGGAAACGCATTGAGTACCGTTACTGCTGCTACACCTCTTGTTTTTACCTTTAACAATCAACCCGTTCCCGCAAACTTTTATGACATTTCTCAATTGGGTGTTGTCGCCTTTGTTCAGAATAACAGTACTAAACAGATTTATAATTCAGATTATCAGGCAAACCCAGGCTTCCCTCCCGGTGCCGGTTCTACTCCTGCAGATATGACTATTTCAACAGTTGTTGCCCCTCTTAGTAATTATTGTGATGCCAACTTTATTCCTGAAGCTACTATAACGAATTCCAATTCTTTTGCTCTTGATAGCTTTGCCGTTAGTTATGTGCTTGACGGTGCTTCCCCTGTTACACAGGTGATTACATTACCTCTGTCTCCCGGTGCAAGCAATACAGTCACCTTCCCTTCTGTAACAGTCAACAACAATTCAAAGTTTACATATTATTACGATATTAACTCCTATAGCAGTACTTATATAGACTTGAATTCTCTTAATAATATTGCTGAAAATAACGGTCCGTTCCCCTTGTTGTCAACCTTTGTAGCAGTGGGTACTTCTATATCTACCAATTTTGACGGCTTAGCCTTGGGGACTGCCGCGCCTGCAAATGCAATTGCTGATAATCAGGATGATGTGCCTGCCTACTCTGTGGACAATACAGTAAGTGCTTCAGTTACATGGAATTTAGGCGGTCACGGAAATTCCAATGGTTGCTTCCTGTGGGACTTCTTTGCTACGCCTGGTGGTCGAAAATCAAGTATTGTTTATGAAAAGATAGATTTCTCTGCTGTACCCACAAATGCTACAGCTGAAATTAAATGGACGCATGCCTATGCCCAAAGATACTTTTTTAGTAATGATGCACTCGAAGTTAAAGCTTCTACTGACTGTGGTGCTACTTGGACTTCTCTTTGGAATAAAGTAGGTTCTCAGCTATCTACTGCCACAGCTGTAACTTCCGCAAGGTATTATCCCGCTATAAATGAATGGGTAGATAATGTTGTAGATATTTCTGCGTTTATCGGTCAGCCCGAGGTGTTAATTGCCTTTGAAGGACTAAGTGCCAATGGTAATGATTTGTATGTTGATGACATTAATACAGAAATTACTATTGGTGTTCCTACCAATGAAATAGATAACTCTATAGTTGATTTTCGTGTTTATCCCAACCCTGTTCATAATATAATGACGATTGAGTTTGATGTTGATAAAAGGTCGAATATGACTTTATTTGTTGTCAATACTCTGGGGCAAACTGTCCTAAGTGTTCCGTCAAACTATTTAGCAGATGATAATAAATTAATTATAAATACTTCTGATCTGTCTGCAGGAGTATATTTTATTAACGCAGTACTAAATGATACTGTTTTTACCAAACGGTTTATAATTGAGCGTTAAATCCATTCAAAACTATTGAATATCTTTGAATCTATTATGACATTCACCCGATTTTGCACGTAAGTAGTAAAAATTGGGGTAATTGATTTATTCTTTAAATTAATTTAATAACTTTTTTAAGTGTTCCGACACTTTTATTATTATGTTTTTTTATTCTCTTTTTTATTTTATTTTTTATAAAACATAAGTTTAATTGTATTTAAGTTGTTGATTATTAAGGTTTAATTATTTTTTTGATGTTTGGTCTCTACTCTGTTGTTTTCTTATGGAAGAATACTTCAGGCTGTTTTTTATGTTTCCTCTAATTTGATTGTATAGCGGGAGGGGCAATAATTCTGCCTTTTACAAAATAGAATAATTACTTTTTTGTTTATATTCGCATACAATTTAACTTCTTTTTGCGTTTTTATACCACAGCCCCATTATGTTTTATATTTTATTTATTTCACTTTGAGCTTTTAAGGTGTAATATTTTTGTTGTGTTTATTGTCCATGTTACAAAAATCATTTTATGAAACGTTTTTACTTTATTCCCTGCATATTTGTCTTCTTGTTTTTGTCCTTTAGGTCTGAAGCACAGTTTGTTGCAACAACTACTGTTAATGCTGCGGTTACTCCCACTACGCTTGTTCAAAATGATTTGCTTGGAGTAGGAATCACAGTAAGTAACATTACCACAAATATTCCTGGTGGCGCTGACCCAAGGCAATTTGCACGGTTTACCAATGCTAATTCTGCCCTGCCTTTTAGTTCAGGCATTATGCTGTCTTCAGGTAATGCTGATGGCTTTAATAACCAGGGAAATACTTCAGGGTCAGAAGGTGTAGACCTTTTTGGTGCCGGTGATGCAGATTTAAATGTTATTACTGCCCCTTCTCAAACTTTTGATGCGGCTGTCCTCGAATTTGATTTTGTTCCTCTTTCTGATACAGTCCGATTTCGTTATGTTTTTGCTTCTGAAGAATACCCTGAATATGCTTGTGCAGATGTAAATGATGCCTTTGGATTCTTTATTAGTGGTCCCGGAATTGCAGGAACTCAAAATATTGCAATTATACCCGGGTCTGCACCTCCTTTGCCTGTGTCTATTAATACTGTTAATCCAGGGGTGCCCGGGACTAGTGCTTCTTTTCCTCATAATTGTGTTGCTCCCAATGGCTCATTGGCTTTTTCTTCATTTTTTGTAAGCAATACGGTAAGTGCTACTTTTGAGTTTGATGGCCTGACCACTGTACTTGAAGCTATGGCTGTGGTGGTTCCTTGTTCTACTTATCATATTAAATTAGCTATTGCTGATGCTTTTGATGGGGTATTTGACTCGGCAGTGTTTTTTGAAGCAAATAGCTTCTCTTCTGACTTTCTGGATATTAATGTTGATAGGAACAGACCTGATTCTCTGATTGTAGAAGGTTGCGGCGATGACCCATTCATTACTCTTTTACTGCCCAATGGTCCTGTTTCTTCTATTTACCCGATTCCACTGAATGTTTTTGGAACAGCAATCAATGGAACCGATTTTGGTTTATTGCCTGATACTGTTTTTATCCAGCCAGGGGATAGTTCCGTAAATTTCTTGCTATCAGTAGTTGATGATGGTATTACCGAAGGTTCTGAAACTATTTTTATTGAAATAAGAAAGTCTGTCTGTCAGTTGGACACCCTTGAATTTGTTATTATTGATGGTGCTGCAGTTACTGCTGCTGCCTCTGTTACTTCTGTTTACAACGGAACGGATATTAGCTGTGCAGATTCATGTGATGCCATTACTACGGCGGTTGGTGGTGGAGGCATAACCCTGCTGACGGGTGATTTTACTTATCAATGGGATGTAATTGCCAATTCTCAGACTACTGCCGCCGCATCAGGTCTTTGCGACGGAGTATATCAGGTGATTGTCTTTGATGATAATCTCTGTTCAGATACTGCTTATGTAACAGTTACTGAACCTCCGGCTGTTTCTGTCACAATTAATAATACAGTAGATGCTTCCTGTGCATCTTTAGGTACGGCTACTGCTGCAGGGTCTGGCGGTAACGGAACTATTGGCTTTGCCTGGCCTCCTGCTGCAGGCTCGCAGACTACCTCTATTGCTACCGGACTTACAGGCGGGGCTTATCAGCTTACTATCACAGACTTGAATGGTTGCACAGATACAACTACTGCTTTTATTGCTTCTACCGTTTCTTCAACTGTTGTTCTCGATAGTTTTCATAATGCATCATGTAACGGTTTCTCTGACGGTGCTGTATTTATTACTGCAACAGGACCTGGTCTTACTTTTATCTGGTCTAATGGTGAAACTACAGAAGATATTACCGGTCTCGCTCCAAATGTATATTCTGCTACGGTTACTGATGCCAATAGTTGTGCTGTTCTTATAAGCACCACTATTACAGAACCATCCTCCGTCACAGCAACTATTTCGGGTTTTAACGATGTTTCATGTAGTGGTGCCAATGATGGAGATGCTACGGCGATTGGTGCCGGAGGAACCGGAAGTACTTATTCCTTTCTTTGGCCTGCGGCTGCCAATAATCAGACGACTGCTATTGCTACCGGGTTGGCAGGGGGGATTTATACAGTCACTGTAGCTGACTCCAATAGCTGTACTGCTTTAGCTACTGTTACTATTACGGAGTCTCCTACAGTTACTGCTACTATTATTAATCAGACAGACCCTGCCTGCAATTCAGGGACAGATGGTACGGCAACAGTCTCGACTACAGGAGGTACGGGCACGATTAGCTTTATATGGCCTGCGACTGCCAATAATCAGACGACTGCTATTGCCACAGGCTTGTCTGCGGCAGGTAGCCCTTACACTGTTACGGTAAGCGATGCCAATTCCTGTGCGGCACAGGCTACCGTCACTATTACGGAACCTTCTGCAGTGACTGCTTCAATTACCTCTTCCTCTGACCTGACCTGTAACGGCTCCAATGATGGTATAGCTACGGTTTCAGGGCTTGGCGGAACAAATTCCAACTTCACTTTTCTATGGTCAGACGGACAAACCAATGCAGTAGCTACTGGTCTTTCTACCGCTGCCAGTCCTTATACGGTTACTGTCAGCGACAATAATCTGTGCTCTGGTATTACATCAGTAACAATATCAGAACCCACTACGGTTTCTGTTAATATAAGTGTTACTTCCAATTACAACGGTGCTCAGATAAGTTGTATAAATCTTTGTGACGGCGAACTTACTGCAATAGGTTCCGGTGGTTCAGGAGGCTATACTTTTGTATGGTCGGATAATCAAACCACTGCGGTGGCTACGGGCTTATGTGAGGGTAATTATACGGTTACAAGCACTGATATTAATGGTTGTACTGCAACAAGCTCAGTCTCTATTTCAGAACCTTCAGCAGTAACGGCATCAAGTATAAGTACCAATGCACTTTGCAACGGCGCCTCTGACGGTACGGCCACAGCTGCCGGCATTGGAGGAACAGGGG
>CAJQOX010000088.1 GCA_905480075.1 uncultured Aureispira sp.
GGTTAGACGTTTTTTTACAAGCTCTAAGCACCGTTTAGTTGGTAAGTAAATATCAAAATCAAAATAAGCAAATGCAATAATTGTTTCAGGATGTTTTTCTAGATATTCTTCTAATGTTTTAGTTGCATCCCCTTTTATTAATTCAAACTTTTTTTTATGTGAAATTGGGCTTTCTGATTCATGATAAAAAAGGATAGTATCTAAATATTCTTCGTATTTATCAGTTACACTGTAATCTCCTACTTTTACTAAAGCTCCATCTTTATCATGGACCTTGGGAAAACCTTCAAAGGTGTCAAATCCGATAATTTTTCGATTATAATTATAAGGCTCATAAATTCCTCTGAAATTTGTTAAAAGAGCTAAATTTTGACCCCATCGGACACCAAATTCAATAATTACACCATGGACATTAATTATTTTTTGATAAAGTTCATTCATGAAAATCAACCTCGACAAACTCTGACGGTTCATGTATAAACCTAGATTATTTAAAAGTTCCTTTTCTGGAATAGGAGAATTCTTAAAAACATTGATAAATTGTTGTCTTGTGTTTGTTTCTTGTTTTGATGAACCTCCTAGCACTTTAATTTCTGGTTCTTTTTTTTTCATTCTAAATGTTTTGTTCAATTTTATTATTAAAATATAGTATTTCTTCTTCTAAATATTCATGTCTGTAAGTAGCAATATTACCATCCTGGTAGTATTTTTTTTTATAATATTCCGATAATTCTTCTGATGAGGGCTTGTCTATCAATTCGTGAAAACCATATTGATTTAAGTGAATCATTTTTTTTAATTTAATTATTGTAGTTTTTTTTGTTCAATATGCCGATTGATAAGGGCTAGCGATGGGTGTTTGTCAAGTAATTTAATAATTCTATGAGCGTGTAAATGATGAGCTTGATGATTTTCAATTAATTGACGAATTAATTCAAAATCATCTGATGTGTCTACAGTTATTCGGTATGAACTTTTGTCTTCTTTGTTGATGTAATGGAAAAAATCAGTGTTTCCGTTTCTATTTTGATGTATATAAGGTGTAACATGTTCCAAGTCCATTTCTAGTGTAGCCTTTTTATATGCTTCTTCTAAATATGCAAAAGAAAATATTTCAAAATCAAAACCACGTGGGTATGTTCGGTTTACACCATTTGAAATATAACTATATTTTTTAAAACTATCCTTATAATCCTCCCAAGCTTTCCTTATCAACTCCCCATCCACCAAAGGACAATCAGAAGTAACTCTGACAATTACATCCAGTTTATTTTCTTTGGCACATTCATAATATCTACTCAAAACATTATTCTCGGAGCCACGATAAAAAGGAATGTTTTCTTCTTGGCAAAAAGCAACAATAGGGTCATCTGTTTTGTTAACAGTAGTGGCTATAAAAACAGGCATGCCGCTCTCTTTCAATCGGTCCGTGTGATATTTTAGCATAGGGTTTCCGCCTATCAATTTCAAGACCTTTTCCGGCAAACGGGTGCTTGTCATTCTCGCCTGTGAAATTATACCTGTTTTCATCATCTTAGCTATTTTTTATAACTTGCTCAATCACAAATTCCTGTTCTTCATCTGTAAGCGCAGGATACATGGGCAGACTGATACATTTTTCATAATATTGCTCTGCATTGGGCATTTTAATACTGATGCCATTTTCTATAGAACGATAATAGGGCATCGTATGTACAGGAATGTAGTGTATTTGTGCATAAATACCCTCAGCTCTGAGTGCGTTATAAAGGTTCTTTCTGTTTTTTACCAATATTATATAAAGGTGATAGGCATGACCGCCGTCTGAAGGATGTTGCAAGTGCATAACTCCTGATTTTTTAAATGCAATGTCATACTTTTTTGCTATCTCTCTCCGCCTTCCTATCCCTTTGTCTGCTCTTTGTAGTTGTGATAAACCAAGAGCACATAAAATATCAGGTATTCTGTAGTTGTATCCAAGCATCTGCATTTCATAATACCATCCGCCATGATTTTCAACTAATAATTCAGCGTCTTTGGTAATGCCGTGGGTTCTGAGCATCATCAATTTATCATAAAGCGATTTATCATTTGTGGTAATCATGCCTCCTTCGCCACAGGCAATATGCTTGACGGGATGAAAAGAAAAAATAGCTAAATCGGCAAATTTCCCATTTCCACAAGATTGTTTTTCTCCTTTACTATCTGTAAAATATCCTCCGGGAGCATGACAGGCATCTTCGATAATCCACAATCCATATTCATCAGCCAATTCTTTTAATTCTTCCAGATTGACTGGGTAACCTGCAAAATCGACAGGGATAATACCCTGATAGGTTCCCGCGGGAGAAGATTCTAGTATTTTACGTACCGAATGGATATCTATTAAAGCAGTTTCAGGATCAATGTCTGCAAAGGAAATCTTGCCACCACAGTATTTTATACAATTTGCAGAAGCAGCAAAGGTAATAGGAGTGGTAATAATTCCTGATCCCTCTTTAACATTCAAAGCTAAGGCACATAAATGTAAAGCGGCTGTTCCGTTGGATACAGCTACAGCATATTCTGCCCCGACATATTCAGCAAAAGCGGTCTCGAACTCCTTGATTTTAGGCCCCTGAGTAAGATAAGGATGATGCAAGGCTTCGATGATTGCTTTTTCGTCTTCCCCGGTTATTGTCTGCCGGCCGTATGGTATAGATCTTTTTTGCATTTTTTACATATTACAGTACGAAATCAGGGTCTACATGTTCTTGGATTAGTTCTCTTATCTGTTCTACTGAGATCCATTCAGTATTTGTGCCTGAATTATATTTAAAACCAGGGGCTACAGATTTTGCATTGAAGTGTTTTTTGTAATCTTGTAAATCCCAGACCGGCACCTGAGGTAAAATGGCATAATACCTGCCTAAATCTACTGTGGTGTAAGAATCTGCCTCAGTAATCATCTCTTCATGAATCTTCTCGCCGGGGCGTATTCCTATAATTTTTTGCTCGCAATCCGGACCAATAGCCGTTGCAACATCCGTGATTTTATAGGAAGGGATTTTAGGAACGAAAATTTCTCCGCCCCAGGCATTGTTTATGGCATTTATTACCATATCCACTCCTTCTGCCAATGAGATATTGAACCTTGTCATGCTGGCATCGGTAATAGGAAGAACTCCTTCTGATCTTTTATTCATGAAAAAGGGGATGACCGATCCTCTTGACCCCATAACATTTCCATAGCGTACAACGGAGAAAGATAAATCACGGTTTCCCTTCATGTTGTTGGCAGCAATAAAGAGTTTGTCAGAACACAGTTTGGTAGCTCCATATAAATTAATTGGTGCAGCTGCTTTGTCTGTCGATAAGGCAACCACTTTTTTAATGCCACAATCCAATGCTGCCTGAATGACATTATAGGCTCCGTTAACATTTGTTTTAATGCATTCCATAGGGTTGTACTCAGCGGTAGGCACCTGTTTAAGCGCTGCGGCGTGTACAATAATATCTATTCCTTCACAGGCTCTTTTAAAACGACTTAGTTCACGGATGTTTCCTATGAAATAGCGTATTGCAGGATATTTGCTTTGTGGAAAAGTCTGCGACATCTCAAATTGCTTGAGCTCATCTCTAGAGTAAACCACCAATCGCTTTACTGAGGGGTATTTTTCTAATACTGTTAATATAAACTTCTTGCCAAACGACCCTGTGCCTCCGGTAACAAGGATTGATTTACCATTCAAATCCATAGTTGTTCTTAGTTGTTTTAATGAATTAAATAAAGTATTTAAAGTTGATTAATAATTTTGTTTGCTCAACCTTACTTTAAAAACAAACGAATTTAGGCATTTATACCAACTTTATGATAAGTTCTGATGAATAAATTGCCATTTTATTATCTATCGGTTTTCAGCGTTTTTTGATTTTAACAAATTTTCAAATTCTTCAATTGAATAAATTGTCCTTAATTTGGTAACTTCACTACCTTGTTGCCCTGCCCTTTTTTCTTCTTGGTAAACCAAACCTGTCCCCTTGGCATAGATCTCAACAACCGCCTTTTTTATATTCCAGAACCCTCCCTCTTCCACGTTCTCTATGTCATAGAGATCAGTACAGGTAAAGGCCACAGCATCAACTTCTTGGTCTTTATAGTTGAACTTTGTACTGCTTCCGAATTTCCTGTCACGAATTAGTTTTGCAGTCAGAAAATCGGGAGGCAATTTCATCTCGCAGACAAAACGATAGGCCATCGCTGTATCTGTGGATGCATTGAATGGAAATACTACATTCTGACTTACATCATTAGGATATTCCTTTAGCTTGTTTGTTGCGCTGTCCAAAACAAAAAATTTATATTCTTTGGTTATAACACCGTCTTCGATTATCCATTCTTTTATGTATTGATCCTTCTGTAATTGTGCGTTATAGCGATTCCAGATTAAAAACAAATTCCCTTCCTGATCTTTTTCGCTCTGAAGGTGCCAGAAATGGGATAAATACTCCTCTCCGTCATGAACGATAACATATTCATATACCTTTCCTGCTTCAAGTTCTTCGGCCGGGTAATAGTATGCTTTGGTGTAAAAACTATTGTGCTCAGCTTTTTCAGGTTCCGGCAAAGGGGTACATGAATATATAAATAATAAGGGTATCAGGCTGATTAATGATCGTGTTTTCAAATGTTATTTATTCTGTGATTGCGAAACGGTTTTTTAAATTTATTCGATTGGTTTTTTCTTTCTTTTTAAAACAGACTTGCCCTCAAATTTAGAATTAATATGTCAATAAGTCGAAAAATAATAAAAAATTGTCATTATGGCATACAGAATAGAGGTGGAATAAAATGTGTTAGACAAATTAAATGTTATATTTGCCCAATTGTAACCCGATTTTACAAATTCACGACTTTAATAATTGCTTATTTATTTAATCTGAGTACATTTTTTTTGTTTCGATTGATTGAAATTTGCAAATCACATAATAAACTTTTAAAAACATGTTTGGTTTTATTAAAAAACTATTTGGTAATAAATACGATAGAGATATTAAGGCAATCATGCCGATTGTAGATAAGATAAATGAAGAATATGCTCTGCTTGAGAATGTTTCCAATGATGAATTGAGAAACAAAACTCTGGCTTTCCGGGAAACTATTGCTGAACACCTCAAGTCAATAGATGATGAAATTGCAGATGTTCAGAAAGAAATTGATGCTTCTGAGAATATCTTTAAAAAACAGGAGCTGTTTACCGAAATGGATAAATTGAAAAAGGAGAGAGATGAAGAAATAGAAGAGGTCCTTAAGGAAATTCTGCCCGAAGCCTTCGCAGTAGTAAAGGAAACAGCTAAAAGGTTTACTGAAAATGAAATTCTTGAAGTTACTGCTACAGAGTTTGATCGCAACCTCGCAGCGGAACAGTCGGGAAGTGAACATCCTTTTGTGACTATTGAAGGAGAAAAGGCAATGTGGAAAAACTCCTGGATTGCCGGAGGAAACCTCATTACCTGGAATATGATTCACTATGACGTTCAGCTTGTCGGAGGGATAGTTCTGCATGAAGGGAAGATAGCAGAAATGGCAACAGGAGAGGGTAAAACCTTGGTTTCTACACTTCCTGCCTACCTCAACGGTCTTTCAGGAGAAGGGGTGCATCTGATTACTGTGAATGATTATCTTGCAAAAAGGGATGCTGAGTGGATGGCACCTATCCATAAATTCCTCTTTCTTACCGTTGATTGTATAGATTTATATAAGCCGCACTCCAAAGGGAGAAAGGCAGCCTACCGTGCAGATATTACCTATGGTACAAATAACGAATTCGGATTTGATTACCTTAGAGATAATATGTCCCACAAACCCGGAGAAATTGTTCAGCGTAAATTCCACTTCACTATGATTGATGAGGTGGATTCTGTATTGATCGATGATGCAAGAACGCCTCTTATAATCTCAGGCCCTACGGCTCAGGATAATCGGGAAGAATTATTCGTTACACTTAAATCCGCTGTTCAGAAACTGGAAGCTGTTCAAAGAAAATTAGTAGGGGAATTATTAAGAGAAGCTAAAAAGTTAATCAAAGAAGGGAATACAAGCCCTGAAGAAGATGGTGGTGGCCTCGCTCTTTTCAGAGCTTATAGGGGCTTGCCAAAACACAGGGCACTTATTAAGTTCCTGAGTGAACCGGGAATGATGACAATAATGCAGAAAACTGAAAATTTTTATATGCAGGAACAGTCCAAACATATGCCCAAGGCTGATCAGGTGCTGTATTTTGTGATTGAAGAAAAAAACAGATCGGTTGAGCTAACTGATAAGGGTAGAATGCTGCTTGGTAAAGGCGCAGGAGATGAAGGGCTTTTTGTGATGGATGATATTGGTGGGATTTTAGATGATCTTGATAAAAATGAATCTATCAGTCAGGAGGAAGTGGTCAGGAAAAAAGATGAAGCTCTGCTTGCCTTTCAGGCAAAAAATGAACGCCTTCATGCTTTGAGACAGTTGCTGAAAGCCTATACCTTATTCCACAGGGAAGATGAATATGTGGTTATCAACAATCAGGTGAAAATTGTTGATGAACAAACAGGACGTATGATGGAAGGACGACGTTTCTCAGATGGTCTGCATCAGGCCCTGGAAGCGAAGGAAAATGTGAAAATTGAAAAAACAACCCAAACGTACGCTACTATTACACTGCAGAATTTTTTCCGCATGTATCATAAATTGGCAGGTATGACAGGTACTGCCGAAACGGAGGCTCAGGAACTTTGGGATATCTATAAATTGGATGTTGTAGTCATACCAACAAATAAACCGATTATCAGAAAAGATAGAAATGATCTGATCTATAAAACAGAACGCGAAAAAATTAATGCTATTATTGATGATGTTGTTGAATTAACACAAGGTGGACAGCCTGTTTTGGTAGGTACTACCTCCGTTCAACAGTCTGAAATGCTTAGTCGTATGCTGAATTTAAGGAAACTCAACCATAATGTCCTTAATGCTAAACAGCATGCAAGAGAGGCCGATGTAGTCGCTGAAGCCGGAAGAAGTGGTCAGGTAACTATTGCCACGAACATGGCAGGAAGGGGAACGGATATCAAGATTAAAGACGAGGTCAAAGAGGCAGGAGGCCTCGCTATTATAGGGACAGAAAGACACGATTCAAGACGGGTGGACAGACAGCTTCGTGGTCGGGCAGGTCGGCAGGGAGATGTCGGGGCTTCGCAGTTCTATGTTTCTCTTGAAGATAAATTAATGAGATTGTTTGGCTCTGAACGTATATCTAAACTCATGGATAGCATGGGGCACAAGGAAGGGGAAGCACTTCAGCATAAAATGATTTCCAATGCTATTGAAAGGGCTCAAAAGAAAGTGGAGGAAAATAACTTCGGAGTACGTAAACGATTGCTTGAATACGATGATGTTATGAATGTTCAAAGAGAGGTGATTTACAAAAAACGTAATAATGCACTCTATGGTGAACGCCTTGCTATCGACCTCAATGATATGTTCGATGGGGTTGCAGTTTCTATTGTCTCTCAACATAAGGATTCCGGAGATTATAAAGAATTTACTCAGGATGTTATCAGATACTATGGACTGGAAACCAATATCACTGAAGAGGAATTTAAAAAACAGGATGATATTAATGTTTTGACTGATAAACTGTATAATCAGATAAGAAAATACTATGATAATAAATTCGGACAGATTGTTCAAAGGGTAATGCCGGTTATCAATAGGGTGTATAATGATAAGTCTACTAATTATATCAAAATTGGTATCCCCTTTACGGATGGGAACAAAGGAATGGAAATTGGCGCAGACCTGAAAGATGCTATTGAAACAAATGGTAAATCCTTGGTAAAAGATCTTGAAAAATCAATCACACTCGGATTGATCGACAATGCTTGGAAGGAACACCTGAGAGATATGGATGAATTGAAAGATCAGACGCAATCTGCATCTTTTGAACAAAAAGACCCTTTGGTTATTTATAAAATTCAGGGGTTTAAATTGTTCGAGTTGTTTATGGATAGAATCAATAAAGAGGTAACAAGCTTTTTGTTTAAAGGTACTATCCCTATTAATGATTCTGAAACTATTCAGGAAGCCCAGGAAATAGAATATGATAATGAAGACTTGAAAACGAATATTGAACAGCAGAAAGAAATGGAGGAAATGCAAAAAAAAGCTGCTGCCAATGCTAATACTCAGGTAATAGAAAAACCTAAAACTTTTAAAAGGGATTCCGCTAAAGTAAAACGAAATGACCCCTGCCCTTGTGGAAGTGGTAAGAAATTTAAACAATGTCATGGCAAAAAATGATTTGTTGCCAAAACTTTATATGATTAAAAAAAAGCTGCTTTATTAAGCAGCTTTTTTTATTTTAAATAGTACTGATTTCTGAGTTGTTGCTTTGATGGTAACGCACCTGTTGTATTCAATTTATTTCCTCTGTTTTTATGTGTTTTTGTAACTTTTTATCCCCTTCCATTTATTGGTAATGGCCTCCTTTTGTAATAATTATTTTTTTTTATGAAAAAAAAAATAAAAAACAAAAGCTAGCATTTATCAGTGTTTGAGCCTGTTTTTTATGTTTTTTTGTCAGCCCAAAATAAAAATGGCACGCCTTTGGAATTATGTAAGGCAAATGAATGAATTTACCGGCCACGTAAATCTGATCGAAAAAACAATTTAATAGGTTTTGTTTATAACCTTCAAATAACAAAAACACAGCTTATGAAAAATCATGAAATAAATTCTGAAAAAGAAAAAAAGAACAGAAAGAAAGGTCTTGCTATAACTATGTTTGTACATTTTACTGCTATCGCTTTAGCATTTTTCCCGCTGATGAGTGCTTCAACTGAAATAGAGTTAGCTGAAAATACCATCGAATTTGTTGAATTGCAAAATCTAACCTTTGAAGAGAATGAAGTTGATTTTGTTGTCAATGCAGAAGATAAAGTCAGGAAAAATGAATCGAGTGAAGAATCGAAATCAAAAGAAGAAATTGATAAACCGGAACCTACACCAACTCCTGAACCTGCTCCGGATCCGAAACCTGTAGAGGTTGTTGAAGATAATGAAACACCGGTGGTCTCCGGAGAAAATATTAAGGCTACAGAAGTTAAAACCGTAGAAACGCCCAAAGTGGAGCCGACAGAAGATCCTACTCCGGTTGTTTCTAACCCTTCAGGAAATATCTCGGATGATAACAGCCCTGGAGGAACAGCAAATAATAATACAAATGCTTCCGGTGATGGTGGCAACGATGATGACTTGCAGGAAGGTGTTTTTGGAAGGAAAGTTATGAAAAGACCTAATATCAAAGGTTTGACAAAAGAAAAAGGAAAGGTGGCTATTAAGGTTTGTATCAGTCAGCAGGGGACAGTTATTGCTTCTAAGTACTTGCCCAAATTTACAACCCTTAAAGATCCTCAGTTAATTGCTTCTGCTATGAGAGCAGTAAGATATTATAAATTTGATGTCGATTATTCCGCACCAAAAAAACAATGGGGAAAGCTTACTTTTATCTTCGATATCTGATTAGCAAAAAGAAAAATTTAGCGTGTTTTGTTTATAAAATCCGTAAACCATTGGTTTGCGGATTTTTTTAATATACCTGATTGAAAATATTTTATTTAAGACGGTCTGTGTAAAATTATTTTTTTTATTTCTTACCTTCATGTTTACCAGTTTTAAAAATAGCTTTAGTAATAACATGGAAGCCAATTCAAAAATACCTGACTACCTTTTTATTTTGCTGATGATCCTCTTGTTTGCTCCTTTGCTTCAAAGTAATTTGAATGTTATTAAAACCAATAAACTTTATGGACATATAAAAGAGGTTCAGAATAGTACAATAGGTTATAAAGGCTGGATGTCAGGGGATTATCAAAGCCAAAAAGAAGAATATCTTAAAAATAACTTTGGTTTTCGTAATTGGGCTATTCGCCTTGATCATCAATGGGCTTATTCTGCTTTTCGGAAACCTAAGGCATGGGCCGTAATAGGTAAGGAAAGCTATTTGTATGAACCTATGTATATTGATGAAAGAAAAGGATGGGGGTATCTCGGAAATGAAAATATTGGGAGATTGGCAAAAAAAATTAAAGCGGTAGAAGATACTCTTAATGCACTGGGGAAGGCTTTCTTTTTTGTTATTACACCTAGTAAAGCCGATTATTTCCCTGAATATATATGGGAAAAAGATCAGAGGAAGAAGGATAATGTCCCTACTAATTATGGTACGCTTAAAAAGGAAATGATCAGAAATGAAGTGACATTTCTTGATTTTAATAAATGGTTTTTGGAAATGAAAGATACTATTCAGTATCCACTGTTCCCTAAAACAGGAATTCATTACTCTGATTATGGTGCAGCAATATCCGCAAACCGTATTATTAAAGAAATAGAACGCCAATTGGATAAAGACCTGCCCGAATTTGAATGGGATGAATGTAATTGTACTCCTAGTCTGAGTCGGTCAGACAGAGACCTGGAAAATATTTTAAACCTTATTTTTAGAATACCCAATCACGAAATGTGTTACCCCAAACATTATGTAAAAGAAAAAGGTAAATATAAACCGCGTTCTATTACCATCAGTGACAGTTTCTTTTGGCAAATGATGTCTATGGGGATTTCTGAAAAAATATTCAATGAAGGTCAGTTTTGGCTCTATAACCGGGATGTTCACCCGGGAGGAAGGGCTTTTTCTGAAATGGATATGAATGCTGAACTGGAAAAAGCAGAGGTGGTTTTTATTATGGAAACTCCGGGAACTATGAAAAATCATTTAAACTCTTTTGTAAACGTTTTGTATGACTTTTATTTCAAAAAAGAAATTTCTTATAAGAATGAAAGTAAAGAGGTTGTTGATATTATAGAAAGGATCAAAGCGGATGATGCCTGGCTTAAAGCTGTAAAAGAGAAGGCAAATTCAATAGGTTCTCCTCTGAATGAGGTGCTGATAAATGATGCCAAATTTTTACTTAAAGAAAAAAAGAAATAATCCCGTTTTATTTCATTGTCTGTTCATACTGCTGAGTTGAAATTCTTTGCAGCTTTTTTTTATCTTAGATTTGTGTTACAGGTAATAATTGAATTTTTGGGAATTTATAATAATTGAACAACCATTAAAATGAAACAAATAGATGTTTTAGTAATCGGTTCAGGTGTAGCAGGACTGACCTTAGCTATTAAAATGGCGGAAAGACATCCCGACAAAAAGGTCTGTGTCTTAACCAAAACTACAAAGGAAGAAAGCAATACCCGTTATGCACAGGGTGGCGTTGCTGCTGTCTGGAACTTTGAAACAGATTCCTTCGAAAAACATATTGAAGATACATTGGATGCAGGGGATGACCTTTGTGACGAAAATGCGGTTAATATTGTTGTAAAAGAAGGGCCTGAAAGGGTCAGGGAACTGATAGATTGGGGGACTCGATTTGATAAAAATACCGGACTTTACGACCTGGGAAGAGAAGGGGGACATTCAGAAAACAGGGTACTCCATTTTAAAGATCTTACTGGCTGGGAAATTCAAAGGGCTCTGAATGAAAAAGCTAAAAGCTACCCCAATCTTGAGTATTTTGATCACTATTTTGCCATCGATTTAATTACTCAGCACCATCTGGGAAGACAGGTTACAAGACTCACTCCTGATGTGAAATGCTTCGGTGCCTATGTTCTTAATACCCAAAATAAAGAAATAGAAACCTTTCTAGCTAAAGTAACAGTCTTGGCTACAGGTGGCGCCGGGCAGGTATATAAAACTACTACAAATCCATCTATTGCTACCGGCGATGGAATGGCTATGGCCTACAGGGCGATGGCAAGAATGGAAAATATGGAGTTTGTTCAGTTTCACCCCACTTCGCTCTTTAACCCTGCTATCGAAAATCCTGCCTTTCTGGTTTCTGAGGCAGTAAGGGGCTTCGGCGCAATTATTAAAACTCCTGAAGGCGATGAGTTTATGGAGAAATACGACCCTCGTAAATCATTGGCACCCCGTGATATCGTGGCAAGGGCTATTGATAACGAAATGAAAATGAGGGGACAGGATTTTATGTCTTTGGATTGTAGCCACCTCGAAAAAGATGCCTTCGTTGCACATTTTCCTACTATTTACGATAAATGTAAAAGTCTTGGAATTGACCCAATGAAAGATCTTATCCCGGTGGTGCCCGCTGCCCACTATATTTGTGGGGGGGTCAAAGCAGATGAAATGGGAAAAACTTCTGTCGAAAACCTGTATGTCTGCGGTGAATGTAGTTGCACAGGGTTACATGGGGCTAATCGACTGGCTTCAAACTCTTTGCTTGAAGGCCTCGTTTTTGCAGAACGGGTTGTTCAGGATATTGGAAAATGTATTGATCGTATTGATTTTCAAAAAGGTATCTCCGATTGGGATGCAACAGGAACTACTGACCCAAAGGAATTGGTACTGATAACTCAAAGTATCAAGGAGTTGAAGGAAATTATGAGCTCTTATGTAGGAATAGTTCGTACTTCTGTTCGTATGAGAAGAGCATTCGACAGGTTGCATCTTTTGTATAGGGAATCAGAGAAACTTTATACAAGCACAACTATTTCTCCTCAGTTATGTGAACTCAGAAACCTGATCACTGTTGCCTATCTTATTACTAAGTCTGCAGCAATGAGAAAGGAAAGCAGGGGCTTGCATTTTACAACTGACTATCCGGAAAAATATAATTTTCTGGAAATGACGTTGATGTAATTGATTAATAATTTAAAATCGAAATATAGTCCGATGACCAAACTTAGTAAACTCCAGAAATTTGCCGCAATCAAAACCTTCCCTAATGTCTATTCTTCCAAAAGCCATGACAGCAACCTGGTTGTAAATAGCAATGGTGTAGATATGGATATCAAAGGTAAATGGAATGAACATTTTAATAATGATGCTCCTTTGATATTGGAAGTGGCTTGTGGAAAGGGGCACTACGCAAGAGGATTAGGCAAAATGTATCCTTCTAATAATTATGTTGGTGTTGAACTCAAAGGAAACAGAATCTGGACAGGGGCCAATCAGGCACTTAAAAATAATGAAGAAAATGTGGCCTTCCTCAGAGCAAGAATTGAATTTATGGAATACTATTTTGCTCGGGAAGAAGTTGCTGAAATCTGGATTACTTTTCCCGATCCACAATTGGGAAAACCTAAAAAGCGAACCACCTGCCCAAGATTCCTGGATGTCTACAGGAATGTCCTCAGAAAAGATAATAACCTGGTTCATCTGAAAACAGATTCTGATGAATTGTATCAATATACTCTTGAGGTTCTAAACGAGCAAAAAATTAATATCCTGTATCAAAATGATGATATCTATTCTAAACCCCTGGATTTTCCCGAGCTGGATATAAAAACTTTCTATGAAGAAATGCATCTCATAGACAACAGAACTATCAAGTATCTTCGTTTTACTCTTTAATTACTCTTTTCATCTTTAATATGATTTATTGCCATTGGCTTTGAATCTAAATGCTTAGAATGAATTCAAAAATAACAGGGTTTTTAAATCGTTTTCCCAGAGTTCAGTTGGCCTTCCTGGCTTGTCTGATGTTATTTATTGGATTGATATGCTCAAGATTTTTGATGACTTTATCCATGATTCTTTTTCTCGTTGCAGCGGTCATATCTCCCAACATGAAAGAGGATTTTAGTAAATTCAAAAAAAACAAGGCCTATTGGGCCACCTCAGGTATCTTTCTCCTTTTTGTTGTCAGTGCACTGAGTTCCTCAGATAGTACCGAAGCCTTTGTACGCATCAGAATTGCTTTGCCCTACCTGATACTGCCTCTTAGCTTTGCTTTATTACCTCCTTTTAGCGACAGACAGTTTAAGCAATTGTTGACTTTGTTTTTTTATGCCATGATTGTAACCTGTTTTGGTGTGTTTATCTATTACCTGATGAATTATAATGAAATGCAGTTCAGGTTGTATGTCAGTCAGGCTATCTCTACTCCTAATAAAGATCATATCCGTTTTAGCTTAATGATAAATCTCGCAGTATTTGCTTCGGTATGGCTGCTTAATGAAAAGTTCTTTCTGATAAAAAAATGGGAAAAATGGATCTTTATTTCAGGAATACTCTTTTTAGTTTTAATGCTGCATGTTCTTACTGTACGCAGTGGTATCCTGGTGCTTTATTCAGGAAGTGTTTTGATTGTACTCTATTTTGTTATCAAAAAAAAGGCCCTTTTTTCAGGTCTTGTGATGTTTTTGCTTATTGCATCTCTTCCCTATTTGTCCTATCATTATATTCCTGGTGTCAAAACAAAGGTTAAATTGTCAGTTTATAATTGGAATAAGTATAAAAAATACAGAAAAACAAAAGACAAAAAGTACATTGAAGGTTTATCTGATACCCGAAGATTACTTTCCTATGAAATTGCCTGGTCGATTGCAAAAAATAATTTGTGGACCGGCGTAGGCATCGGGGATTTGAAAAATGAACAGGCCCTGATCTACAAAAGGGATTACCCTGAACAGAAGGTGATGTATCCCCATAATTTTTTCCTTACGGTTCTTGCTTCTACAGGAGTTCCGGGCTTTTTGTTTTTTATCTTCTGCTTCTTCTTCCCGCTTTTTTACAGGAAAAACTACCGGAACCTCTTTTTTTTGTTGTTCTTTCTGACGGTCACTCTATCCTTCATAACGGAAAATACACTGCTTGTCGCCATAGGAGTGGCCCTGCATAGTGTTTTCCTACTCCTGAGCCTGAATAGTTTCGATGCCGGTAATATCGATGCTTAAGCTTCCGTTAATTCAGAAATTTCTGACAGTCTGTTTTTCTTGTTCGGAAATACTATGGTAGGTTTAAGGTTTTTTGCCTCTTCAGAGTTGACAAAGGCATAGGCTATAATAATAATAACATCTCCTACTTCAACCAGTCTTGCAGCGGCACCGTTCAGACAAATTACCCCCGAATCGGCTTCTCCTTTAATTACATAGGTTTCAAGTCTTGCCCCGTTGTTATTATTGACTACCTGAACGCGTTCCCCCTCAAGAATGCCGGATGCTTTCATAAGGGTCTCATCTATTGTAATTGAACCCACATAATTGAGATTGGCTTCTGTAACTGTTGCACAATGTATCTTTGATTTGAATAGCTGAAGAAACATGTTTTTTGTTTTATGATTGACAAAATCTATATTTTCGCCACAAAGGTACATTTCGACTGTTAATTATTGAAATACAAGAAGAAGAATATTCTGAAATTTCTAAAAATAAAAAAGAGCCTGTGGGCAACAGGCTCTTTGTTCTCAATCTTTTCAGTAGATATACTCTGCTAAAAAGGGTCTATGAATACTACTCTGATTATATAGATGCAACAGATTCTGATTTTGGTGTATTGCCGGAATTATTTTTTAATATATTTTTATGTATTCTTCAGACCCTCAGGATTTCCCTCCCATTTTATTGATCTTATAAGCCAGGGAAAGCATAAAAAATCTGCCCAGCATATTAGTTTGACTTTCACCTATTATACCGTACCAACTATATCGCGAGACCTGAAAATCTTCATTCAGGATATTTTTGACAATAAATTCTATTTTTAATTTATCTCCTTTAAAAAAAGTTCTGTTTATATAGGCGGACCATACAGGGATAGCAATAGCATCTTCAAAACCAAGGTTGTCGTACACGTTTATCGAAAAATCAGTCCCGATATTCCATTTTTTAGCAATACATACCCTAAGGTCTGACTTATATGTATGATTAATGTAGGTGACATTTAAGGAGTTGTTTAACTCGTTTATTGTATTGCCTAAATATCCATTGGCAGAAACAGAAAAATCTACTATTTTTTTCTTTTTATTGCCAACCCTGAAATACAGTGAATATCCGTGGGTGAATTGTTCTGATGCTGTTTCGTTTATTTTTACAGGGAGTTGAGATAGATTGACACCTCCTCTGATATTGTACTTTATAATTTTTTTTATTTCTGAACTGTAGCCCATGTAAATTCCCCCGGAGTAACTCGTGCCCAGGTTTTCAGGCTGATATATAACGCTGAAGTTTTCATCTATCCTGCTTGTTCTTCTTATGTCGTCTTGAGTTATGTTCAGGTAGCCGTTTGTGTATAATGACGTGAATGTTGCCTGATCCCAATGATTATAGCCCATCCATATGTTGTGCCTGTAGCTTGGGTTCAGGTCCATATTACCCAAGAATAAAGATAATGGATTTTGATTGTTGACCATAGGTTGAAGTTGATTCAGAGTTGGCTCATTAATGTTAGTTCTGTAATTCAGGTATATGCTTTTAGTTTTTGTAAATTTATAATTGAAATTAATATTCGCCAGTGGATAATAATAGGTCCTTGATAAATTTGTAGCAGAGGATATGAGCATGCCTGTAAGCTGACTTCTTTGGATTCCTATACCAGTTTTGATAGTAGCTTTTTTGCCTTTGTGTTCAAATAAAGCTTTGAAATGCTGAAAGTTATAATGTTTGTAATAAGTGTCGGTCATGCTGTCGTTAAGCACTTCTGTTAAGCTGAAAATGTCCTCTGCCATTCTATCGTTGTTTTCTATACTGACCCCTCCGGTAAGTTTGAATTGTAAAGAGTTTTTCTCTCCTAAAGGTTCTTTATAGAAAAACTGAGCACCATATACTTGTTTTGAGTTGCCGAGTTGCTGAATCTGATTAAGGCTGTCTATATGACTGAGTACACCGTTGTTATTATATATTTCAGTGTTTGATAAATTGTTGAAAATGGTATAATTATCCACATAGGCAAAGGCGATGTTTACTGAAAATACCCTGTCCTTTTTTTTGAAACTCCTTTTGTAATATAAATTCGAAATTACTCCCCTCCCGTTTAGTTTATTATCAGATATTTGAGTTAGTTTATTTTCAAGGGAGTCGTTGCTGCCGTAAGTTTCCTGAATGTTTTCTTTCTCGTCCTCCGAAATAGTCAGTTTTACCTTTGCCCGAAATTTGAATTCATGCGTGCTGTCTATCTTATGACTGAACTTAGTGTTTATTACATGTCGCTGCGCATTTAGAATGTTGCTATTGTTTCCGTTTAGAGTATAATAGGTTTCAGGAGTAATAGATCGGTTGAAGCTCTTGTCCAGAGTAAATCTGTTTGCGTTTGTATATAAATAATGAAAACTCAGATCTGTGTTTTTTGAAAGAAAAAAATTGGCATTAATGCCTCCTGATATTGATCTTGTTTCTCCTCCGTCACCACCCCATATCAAACTTATAACAGGGTCGTCCCAGTTGTTGCCTAGAGACATAGCAGAATTTCCTCTCATGAAATTGGAATAGCCTCCGGTCATATCTTCATAATCTTTATAGGAAAAACCGGATTCGTTGATGTTATTTGTTCCTCCTATCACAGAAATTCTCATAACAGGATTGAAGTAATTAAGACTTAAACGACCCTTGTACCTGTGGTCAGGATAGCCATAGCCTCCTTCAATATTTCCCATGAATCCTACTTTCTTATCTTCTTTTAAAGTCAGATTTAAAGTCTTTAATTCTTCATCTTCTTTTTCTTCTGTTTCAGCTTCTTTGTCTTTGTCATAAACATCAATCTTTTCTATTGCATCTGCAGGAAGGTTCTTTAATGCCATTTTTACATCTTCTCCAAAGAATTCCTTCCCATCCACCAAAATCTTTTCAACCTTTTTACCGTTAATTTTTACATTCCCATCTTTGTCAATTTCTACGCCAGGCATTTGTTCGAGTAGCTTTTCAACATCATCATGTGCCTGTACATTAAAGGCAGAGGAGTTGAATTCCAGTGTGTCTCCACGCATTCTTATCGGAATATGTTCCGCTTCAACCTGTACTGATTCCATAAGATTCGAAGACTCTTCCATAATAAGGGTTTCGAAATCGTAGTCTTTGTCCAATTGTATGCTTCTTGTTATGGTATTGTATCCCATATAGGATATTTGAAGTATATATGTATTGTCTCTCTTTGCTTCCAGTTTGAATTGTCCTTTGTCGGAACTGAGCCCATAACTTGCAAAGGAGGAATCGGATTGATGTAGCAGTACGACTGTAGCAGCAACTAGTGGTGATGATTCTTTGTCTGTTAAAATACCTGTTATTTGATAGTTTTTTTGTGCCCTTAATTGATGGCTTATAAGTACTAATACTAAAATTGTTATCATTATACGAAAGGACATAGATTTTATGATGTTTAAGGTGATATTGTACAGATCTGTAATGCAGAGTCTTTGTTATTTGTTTTTTGTCGAATTAAATTAAAATGATGATTTCAGATTATACAATAAATTATATTTTGTAAATGGGTTTTAATATTATGAATCCCACGGCCTTTTTTTAAATTTATTTAATTAATATATTAATGTCTTGTTTGGTCAAAGGTTACGCTTTTAAATGTGAAAACATTTTTTAGTAAACTGAAAACCCTCCCCTTTTATACAATGTATTTTCTTAATGATACTATATGATTTGTAGCGGAACTCTCTTTGTATGATTTTTTTAATAAAAATTGAGATTAAATGACTTACTTGTAATTCGTTGTTTAGTAGTGTTTTGTAATTTTTATGTTTTTTTTGTTTATGTTTTTTACACAAAAGGTTAAACAAAAAGCTTATTGCTTGTGTTATAGGTTTTATTGTTAATTAAAAAAACACATTAGTTATGAAATCTTTTATATTTATCTCTCTCTTTATTCTGCAATCTGCTTTCGTTTTTGCTCAAACAGCGAGAGTTCAGGTTATCCACAATTCAGCTGATGCCGCAGCAGCATCGGTGGACGTTTATCTCGGAGCAAATAAAATACTCGACAATTTCGCTTTCCGTAATGCATCTCCTTTTATTGATGCCCCGGCTGGAGTTCCGATTAAAGTATCTATTGCTCCTGCTTCCAGTAATTCCGTAGCAGATTCTATTGCTGTTTTTAATTATAACCTCATGTCGGGTGCCACTTACGTTCTCGTGGCAGAAGGTATCATAAGTGGTTCAGGCTATAGCCCGGCTACTCCTTTTGATATTTATGTGTATGGCATGGGAAGAGAAGCGGCCAGTAATTCCAATAATACTGATGTCTTGGTACACCATGGTGCAACAGATGCACCTGCAGTAGATGTTGTGGAGACGGGTGTTGGCGCAGGTACGATTATCTCTAATGCTTCTTATGGAGACTTTGCTCCTTACCTGGAATTATCTACAGCTGACTATGTTTTACAGGTGCGTGCAACAGGTGCTAGTTCAGCTGTAGCTGGATTCGATGCTCCTCTTTCTACCCTTGGTTTGCAAGGTGCTGCTCTTACTGTTGTAGCTAGTGGGTTTTTAAATCCTGCCGTAAACAGTAATGGCCCTGCCTTTGGTTTATTTGCGGCTCCGGCTACTGGAGGTGCAATGGTTGAATTGCCTTCCTCAATTTCTCGTGTTCAGGCCATTCACAACTCTGCAGATATGGCTGCAAGCGTTGTTGATGTTTATTTGAATGGTGATCTTCTAATAGATGATTTTACTTTTCGTAACGCGAGTCCTTTTATTGATGCTCCGGCTGAGGTTGATATTCAGTTAGCTATTGCTCCTGGATCAAGTACTTCCGTTGCGGATTCTATAGCTGTATTCAACTATAATCTATCCTCTGGTGAAACTTATGTTTTAGTGGCTGAAGGAATTGTAAGTGCTACAGGTTATAGCCCGGCTACTCCTTTTGGTATTAATGTGTATGGAATGGGTAGAGAAATTGCTTCCAATCCAGCAAATACTGATGTCTTGGTTCACCATGGTGCAACAGATGCTCCTGCAGTGGATGTTGTGGAGACCGGAGCTGGCGCCGGAACGATTGTTTCAAATGCTTCTTATGGAGATTTTGCGCCTTACCTGGAATTAGGTACTGCTGATTATGTTTTACAGGTTCGGGCTACAGGTGCGAGTTCAGCAGTTGCTGGATTTGATGCTCCTTTAGCAAGTCTTGGTTTGCAAGGTGCGGCTCTTACTGTTGTTGCAAGTGGGTTTTTAGATCCTTCTGTTAATAGTAATGGTCCTGCTTTTGGTTTGTTTGCTGCTCCGGCTACAGGTGGTGCAATGGTTGAATTGCCTATGTCTAAAGCAAGATTGCAAGCTATTCATAACTCTGCAGATGCTGCAGCTGCAACGGTAGATGTTTATTTAGATGGTGGTTTATTGATTGATGATTTTGATTTCCGTTCAGCTAGCCCTTTTATTGACGCTCCTGCTGAGGTTGATATTCAATTAGCTATTGCTCCTGCAAATAGTACTTCTGTAGCGGATTCAATTGCTTCATTTAATTACAACCTTGCTTCAGGTGATACTTATATTCTCATCGCAGAAGGAATTGTTAGTGCTACAGGATACAGTCCTGCGATCCCTTTTGATATAAAAGTATATGGAATGGGTAGAGAAGAAGCTTCTGCTTCTGGTAATACCGATGTATTGATACACCATGGTGCTACGGATGCTCCTGCTGTTGATATTGTTGAAGTAGGTATTGGTGCAGGTACTTTGGTTTCTAATGCTTCTTATGGAGATTTTGCTCCTTATCTCGAATTAGCAACTGATGATTACAGAGTTGAAGTACGCGCTGCCGGTTCAACAACTGCTGTTGCTGCTTATGATGCACCACTTTCTACGCTTGGTTTACAAGATTCTGCTATCACTGTTATAGCTAGTGGTTTCCTTGATCCTTCTGTTAATAGTAATGGCGCTGCCTTTGGGTTGTATGTTGCACTACCGGAAGGAGGTACTTTGGTTCCTTTGCCAATTGTCACGGGTTTGGTTTCTCTTCAGGCTATCAGTGGTTTGGATATGAATGTTTTGCAAAATCCAGTTGTAGGTGAAAACCTTAATTTGTCTGTTAGTTCTTCAGAAAACAGAAATGTTAAATTAACAGTCTTGGATATTTCCGGAAAAATTGTTCAAAGTATTAACTCTGAGTTACAAAATGGTCAGAATATCATTTCTGTGAACAACTTGTCTCTTCAATCAGGTGTTTATATTGTAATGCTTAGTAATGATGAAGGCGTAAACGCTAAGCGTTTTATTAAAAAATAGGCGTTTTTATTATTTTTCAAAGGTAGATGGAATTATTTCCATCTGCCTTTTTTTTTATGTCATAATCGAATGTCAATGTTAATTTAAAGTTGATCCCTCAGTGACAGAAAAATCAAATCTTTCCATTCAATATATGGCAGCACAAGGCCTGTCTTAGAAGGGCTTCTATAATGCCCTCTATCAATATATTCAATAGGCCAATAACTCCTCCAATGCAAGAACCAAACGTTCCTGCGGCATAAATAGCTTTTAGTAGAAAGTAGAAAGTAGCAAGACTGAATTTGCTTTGCAAATCTTTTTTAGTCTTGCTACTTTCTATTATTGCCAATACATTTTTTCAGAAAGCACCCACCATCAACCTCTTCAATAAGCCAATAATTCCTCCAATGCAATAACCAAACGTTCCTGCGGCATAAACTGTCTTTCCAGATCTTTGGCAAAAGGGAAAGGAGTATCAAGACTCGCCACCCGTTTGACCGGCGCATCGAGATGTTCGAATAAATGTTCGGAAATATAGGCAGCTAATTCTCCGCCTATGCCGCCGATCATAGTGTCTTCGTGTAGCAATAATACCCGGTTGGTCTTTTTAACAGAGGCGGCGATCGTTTCGTAATCCAGGGGTAGTAAGGTTCTGAGGTCTATCACCTCTATGTCGGCACCCATTTCTTCTGCGGCATGTTTTGCCCAATGTACGGCATTGCCATAAGTGACCACTGTTGCTGCCGAACCTTCTCTTGCTACGGCTGCCTTTCCGATCTCTACCGTGTAGTAATCATCCGGAATTTCGGCAGATATAGACCGGTATAGGGCCTTGTGCTCAAAGAACATCACCGGATTCGGGTCTTCAAAGGAGGCCAGTAACAATCCTTTTGCATCATAGGGATTGGAAGGATAGACTATTTTTAATCCGGGAGTATGAAAGAACCAGGCTTCATTGCTCTGTGAGTGGAAAGGTCCGGCACCTACACCGCCGCCGGTAGGCATACGGATGACCATGTCTACATTCTGTCCCCAGCGATAATGCAATTTCGCTACATTATTGATGATCTGATTGAATCCGCAGGTGGCAAAATCCGCAAACTGCATTTCCATCATCGATTTGTAGCCTTTCAGACTCAAACCTACTCCAATTCCTACGATGGCACTTTCACACAAAGGCGTATTGCGGACTCTGTCCTTGCCAAATTGTTTGGTAAAGCCATCAGTTATCTTAAAAACGCCTCCATAGTCGGCTATGTCCTGACCCATTAAGACCAGATTGTCGTATTTCTCCATTGCCTGACGCAAACCGTCCGATATAGCATCCACAAGGCGTTTGTCGCTGAGTTTTGAATCGGGAACTGTTGTGCTGACTGAGATGTGCGGCGCAAATAAATCCCCAATCTCTGTTTCCAGGTCTGCACTTACATCCGGAGTGGCATAGGCAATCTCCAATCCGGCTTCTATTTCTTTTTTGAATCCTTTGCGGTATTCTTTGATCTTTTCTTCTGTCAGAATGCCTTCTTCGATCAAAAACTGCTCGTAATTGCTGATAGGGTCTTTCTTGGCCCAGGTTTCCATCAGTTCTTTCGGGACATATTTGGTGCCCGAAGCCTCCTCATGTCCACGCATGCGGAAGGTATGACACTCAAGCAGGACAGGTCTGGGATTTTTGCGCATTGACTTGGCCAGACTGCTTACGGTATTATATACTTCAAGGATGTTGTTTCCATCTATCTTGTGCCCTTCCATGCCGTAGCCTTTTGCCCGGTCTACCAGGTCCTCACAGGCATATTGTTCCGAGGTAGGAGTGGACAGGCCATAGCCATTGTTCTCAATGACAAAGATAACGGGCAGGTTCCATACAGAAGCCACATTCAGCGCCTCGTGAAACTCTCCCTGACTTGTGCCGCCTTCACCCGTAAAAGCTACGGCCACCTTTCCGGCCTTACTCAGGTTGCTCGCCAGACCTACTCCGCCGGCCAGGGATAACTGTGGTCCAAGGTGGGATATCATGCCCACAATATTGAACTCAGGGGCTCCGAAGTGAAAGGAACGGTCGCGGCCCTTGGTGAAGCCGGGCATTTTTCCCTGCCACTGACAAAACAGTCTATCCAAGGGTACTTCCCTCGTGGTGAACACGCCCAGATTCCGGTGCATGGTAAATAAAAATTCGTCTTTTTGCAATGCGGCCGTTACGCCCACCGAAACGGCTTCCTGACCGATGCCGGCAAACCATTTGCTGATACGTCCCTGACGCAATAAGACCAACATTTTTTCTTCAACCATTCTTGGTTTTAATAAGGCAAGGTATAATTCTAATAATTTCTTCTTGCCAAGGCGCTTTTTATTATAGCTTATCATCTCCAACGTTAGATTGTTATCCATAATTCTTCAGACCGGAATCTGTTTAAAATCAAATGTTTAATAATAATTTTTTCATTGTTCTCCGCAAAGGTAGAAAACCTCTCTGTGAGGAAAAACAAAAGAGGCAAAAAGTTTTCAAAAGTTAAGCGCTTATTTCCTTTCTTTTTCATAATTTCCCCTTTTTAATCTAAAATATCGTCCATGTTTAAAGTTGGTTGCAGCAAAAAAGAAATTCCCTGCTTCTTTGAAGGCTTGGGAATGTTGGGATATGGCAAGGAGGGCAATGATGTGAAAGGGGTGGAAACTCCGATCTTTTGCCGGGCCTTTGTTTTTAGTACAAAGGGAAAGATCATGGCCTTTGTAAATGCCGAAATTTGCTTTTTTACCATGCCCCTGCAAAAGGCCGTGCTCGACCAACTGAATGTTCTGCATCCAGGTATGTTCACTGAAAGCAACCTGATGCTTACCGCACAACACAGCCACAGCGCTCCGGGAGGAATTGCCCACCGCGTTTTTTATAATACCTCCATTCCGGGATTTAAGACGGAAGTATTTGAGGCTTACAAAAAGGGGGTAGTAGAAGCTGTCATGCAAGCCCTGAAGGATCTGCAGCCTGCAAGGATTTCCTACCATACAGGCCTTTTTGCTGAGGACATCGAGGTGGCCTTCAATCGTTCGCTGATTCCTTATAATGCCAACAAAGAGCTTTCGAAAAAGTATACAGAAGCGGAGGCGCATTTGGCGGTAGACAGGGCGATGAAGCTGCTCAGGGTTGAAAATCAGGAAGGCAAACTGACAGGGTCCCTCAATTGGTTTGGAGTACATGCCACCTCTGTGTCGAACGACAATACAAAAATATGTTCCGATAATAAGGGCTATGCGGCTGAATTTACCGAAAATCAGCAGGAAAATATGGTGGCCGCCTTTGCACAGGAAGCGGCAGGAGATGTGACGCCTAATTTTGTCTGGGATAAAAAGAAAAAATGGCTGAGAGGAAAGTTTGAAGACGATTTTGAATCGGCCCGCTATAATGGACAATTACAATCGGATATGGCCCTGAAATTGCTGGCCTCCACCCCGGAAAATTACCTGGCAGAAGAGATAGACTGCCATACTATGTATTTTGACATGGGCAATGTGGAGGTGGCCCCCCGATTTGCAGAGGGCAAAGAACAGTGTACTACATCTCCTGCCTGTATCGGGATGAGTTTCTTTGGAGGCACCAAGGAAGGTCCGGGGGTTCCCCGATTTCTGATCCGTATGGTAAATCCTATCATCTCTTTCGGGAAGCTCTTCGAAAAGATTTTCTACAGGGCGACCCTGCCAAAGGAAGAAAAATTGGCCCTCGACCGCAAATTTGCCGCCCAATCTCCCAAGGCACTCGCTATGGAACTGGGCAAGGGCAGAATTTTCTGGGTCTCCAGAATGAGCAGGGTCTTCTTTGTGCCCGATTTTGTCGATCCGCTGGTAAAGATGTTTCGCCGACTTGGCAGGGAGGGAATTCTGGACAAAGACCCCTGGGGCCCTACCGTATTGCCCCTGCAGATAATGATCCTGGGACATCTGGCCATTATAGCTATTCCCGCAGAAATTACCACCATGGCCGGCCGGCGCCTGCGGAAATCCCTGCTCGATGTTTTATCTCAGCGGGGCGTCACAGAGGTCATCCTCTCGCCCTACGCCAATGCCTACGCCGGATACATCACTACCAAAGAGGAGTACATGCACCAAAGATACGAGGGCGGACATACCCTTTTCGGCAAATGGACACTCGCCGCCTTTCAGACAAATTTCGACATCCTGGCTAAAGAAATGCTCCTGCAAAAGGACCAAAGAAAGAAAGCCGATGCATTGACCGTGCCCTATGTTTTGAAGGAAGAAAATATCTGGACGGGCTTTTGAGGGATTAGTGGTAGGAAATATTGCATTTGGTCAGATGCAGACTGAGAATTCTCTTTTCCTTAGCCGTCAGAGAGTCCCCGTCAAGAGAGAAAAACTCCAGTCGTTGCAGTGCATTGAAATTTTTGAAATATTTAATGATCTGGTTTTTATAACAAGACAAAACCCGCAGCATTCGCAGTTTGCTCAGCGACTCAGGCAGTTCTTTAAGTTGGTTGGAATAGAGGTCGAGATGGATTAACTCCGACAGATTGCCCATGCTTTCGGGCAAGGCTTTTAATTGATTTCCGGATAACTTGAGCTTTTTCAGCAGCATAAGTTTTCCTATATCCTCAGGCAGCCTGCTGATTTTATTATGCGTCAAATCCAACTCTTCCAATTGGCTAAGTTCAAGGCAGCTTTCAGGCAGGCTTTGCAATTGATTGTTGCTCAACAAAAGTTTTTGAAGATTAGATAACATTCCAATTTTAGCCGGAAGAGTTTTTAACTTGTTATATGTTAATCTTGCCCTCTTTAAAGAAGTTAATTTGACAAAACTCCCGGGCAGACTTTCCAGTTGATTCTTGGAAAGATTAAAATTTTCTAATTTGACGAGGGCTCCAATGCTTTCAGGAAGTTGAATTATTTCATTATAACTCAAATCGAGTTCCGTGATTTCACTGAGGGCACCAAAACTTTCAGGCAAGTCTTTCAAATGATTGCTTCCAAACCATAGTGTTTTCAGATTTTTTAATTTACAGATAGCTTCAGGAAATTGAAGAAAGGCATTGGTTCTTAAATCTAAAATTTCAAGGTTTTGCAGCGCTTCAAATGATTTGGGAAGCAGACTGATTTTGTTATTATACAGATCGAGTTTCTTAATGTTTTCAAATCCCTTTGGTCCTTCTGTGTTTTCGATGTTATTTGCTCTTAAAGACAGGGTTTCCAGACTATTGCATAATGATAAAACATCCGGTATAGATCTGAAATTGTTTGACCCTCCCTCAAGTCTTCTCAGGCAGTCTAAATTTGAAAAACCATCCGGTAATTTTTCGATATGATTCTCTTCAATTCTCAGATCTTCTAATTTGTTTAACTTACAGATGCTTTCAGGAAGTTGTTTGAAATTATTTTTATTTAAATCCAAAGTCCTTAGTTCCTTAAGCAATGAAAAACTTTCAGGTAATTTACTCAGCCTGTTTGCTTTAAGAATGAATGTCTTTAAATTTTTTAATTTTCCTGTACTTTCCGGGAGTTCTGCGATTTTGTTATTGGAAAAGTTGATATTCTCCAGATTGATTAATTTCCCAATGGATTTGGGTATGTTCAGATAGTTTATTCCTGCCACCCAGAGCTTTTTAAGGCTTAAAATCCGGTGAATCCTTTCCTCGGGATCTTCAGTAGCCTTAATTTGAAAATACTTTAAGAGCCAATGATACAGTTCATCATAATCCGACAAGTCAACAGTCAGGTTGTTGGAATGCATGATAGCAAAAGCAAGTTTGATGTTTTCTTTTTCCCCGCTTTTTATCAGATTTAGTATTTTTTTTTGTTCACTGTCCTGCATGCTGAATATTATTGTTTTTATTCTTTATTTGTACCTGCATTTTAAAGGTAATAAATTATAATCATTTCATCATACAATCATTTTTTTTGCGTCAGCGATGTGAAAGAGTGATGCCCTTGGCAGCAGACATCAACAGTTTTTTTAGCTGTTGATGGCCGAGCGAAAGCGAGCTCTGTAACGTAGCGCCCGGACGCCCTTATTATTAGTAGTAAATAATTTTATGTAAAAATTGACTTGTAATTCATAACATACTACTTATTATTAAAAAACGTTGGCTTTAACAGCTTCTTTGAAATATTGATTAAAATCCGACGTTTCTACATAATAATGAAAAGATGATTAGGATTGGTATGATTAATGAAAGGATTATTAAGGACATCATTTATGTTTTTATGAAAAAAATACTTTGTATACTGCTGCTGTTTGTATTTCTGAGCGAAACCTATTCACAGGATATCCCGCTGTGGTTCAGCGACGATTTCAAAGACAATGTGAACCGATGGTATATGGTGGAGGAATACGGTGAGAAAACCTACCATAATGCGCTTTTTGTCAACGATGAAAAGGACTTCAGACTCGTGGCGCAATTCAATACGGAAGATCTGTTCTTCTCTGCAAAAAATGAAAAATATGGTCTTTCATGGGGCCGCAAAGACCTCTATAAGTATTTTCATTTCGAGGTCAACAGCAAAAAGCAATTCAGAATAGGCTATGTGAAAGGCAAGGATTTTAATTCTGTCGAAGCCTGGAGCAAAAAACAAAAGTGTATAACTGAGGCTGTCAATGTGCTGGAAGTCAGAAAAAAAGGCCCGGACTGGCTTTTTTATATCAACGACAAAATGGTCAGCAAAATGCCGGCAAGGTCTTTTGATTTCAGTGGCATTGCACTCAAATCTTCTTCACCTGATGTGGTGTTCAACTCTTTTTCCATCTATCAGGATATGGGGCCCGTCAATTTGGTGAAGGGCATCGATATAGCTGAAAATACGGAAAGAAAAAATCTCGGAAATCTGGTGAACAGCCGCTTTGTAGATAAGTCTCCCAGTATCAGCCCGGATGGAAAGACCCTTTACTTTGTCCGCGAAGATGCAGACGATGGCTTCGGCGGACAGGATATATATTTCAGCCGCCGCAAGGACAACGGAGAATGGGAAAAGGCAGAAAATATCGACAGACCGCTCAATAACAGGGCAAATAATTTTGTCAATTCCGTCATGCCCGATAATAATACCCTGATGACCATAAACAGCTATCAGCGCAGCAGCAATGACGAGGTGCTTGCCTTTACTTACCGCACAAAGGATGGATGGTCCTCTCCAACAGGCAAAAGCATCCGAAAATTACAACATGTAGGCCGGTGGGTCTCCTTCGACCTCGCTGCAGATGGCAAAACGCTGGTCTTTTCTATGAAACGCCCCGATACGCATGGCGGAAGAGACCTCTATGTGAGCTTTTTGCAAAAGGATGGCAATTTTTCGCTGCCCCGTAACCTGGGAACCACACTCAATACCTCCGGCAATGAACACTCGCCCTTTATGGCAGCAGATGGCAAGACCCTCTATTTTGATACAGACGGCCACCCGGGCTATGGCGGCAGGGATATTTTTATGTCCAAACGCCTCGATGACAGCTGGACGAACTGGTCGGTACCCCAAAATCTGGGACCGGGAATAAACACAAAAGGGGCTGACGAAAGCCTCGTTCTGCCCGCCTCAGGTGAATTTGCCTACTTTGTTTCCGACAAAAAATCCTTCGGCGCCTATGATATCTACAGCCTTAAATTGCCACAGGCCCTTAAGCCGGAACCGACATCGATTATTAGCGGTTATGTGGTTAATTGTCTGAACCAAAGAGGTATTGAAACTAAAATTCACGTGTACAAAAACGGGTTGCCCGATGAAGATGCCTATGCCCGTTCAAGTCCTGTTAACGGAGCCTTTAAGTTGGCCCTCGCCGGCGGTGCAAAATATATGATCATCGCTGAATACAATAAAGAACTCGAAACTTCAAATGCCGATACCATATATATTGACCTTTCAGATTTGGATAAATACGAAGAAAGAGAGCTGCAACCTATTTGTTTACAAAAGAAAAAGAAAGTCGAGGAACCGGCGAAAATCCCTATCCGTGCCCAAAACTCACATACCCCTGTTTTCGAATCGGTCTATTTTCAATACGATAAACATGTTCTTGACAATGATGCTTTGAATATTCTCAATAAGATGGTCGATACGCTGAAGGCCTATCCCGATTTTTTTGTAGAAGTACTCGGACATACCGATAGTAATGGTTCGCATCTGTATAACCTTTCTCTGGCAATGAACAGAACAACTTCGGTTATTGCCTTCCTCGAAAAAAACGGTATACCTTCCTCCCGTCTTCTGTTTAAAGGTTTTGGCGAAACAAAGCCTGTTGAGGATAACCTCACTCATTCAGGTCGTGCAAAAAACCGTAGAGTGGAGTTTGTGGCCGTCCAAAAAAAAAGTAGTTAAGCCATCCGTATTTATTGCCGGTCCTTGATGCAAAAACGGCACTTCCATTGTTTTTACTATGTCAGATTTTTATTCTGATAGTTCAGATTTCTGATTAAAATCTTATATTTATAATCACGCCATCTTTAATTGTCATATCATTTTTTTGAATTGATATTCCTGAAGCTTGTTTTTACTAAAATATTAAGATCATGAAGGGAACTTTACTTGTTTTTGCATTTTGCCTTTTCTCTATTCCGATTATAAATGCTCAATTGCTGAATATTACGATAGATTCGCCCCTGCAATGCTACGGCGATTCGAATGGGGTGGTAACAGCTTATGGCAATGGGCCTGGCTTTTATCAATGGTCAGATGCTGCCGGGTTGTTTTATCAGGATACTTCCGGGACAGTAAGCGGCCTGGCTGCGGGAACCTATTTTGTAGAGTTTTCAGATACGAATATTGTTTTTTGGATGGATACGGTCATACTGTCTCAGCCACCTTTGATATCTTCTTTCGACACACTTTATTCCTGCGATTCCTTGTTCTTCCAAAGCAGCTGGTATTTCTCTTCAGTTACTGTAATAGATACGCTTACAGCTTTTAATTCCTGCGATTCTATTGCAACAACCTTTATTGATATTAGCGATACAATTTCTCCCACTGCCCTTTGTCAGAACCTTACGGTTTATCTCGATAGCCTGGGGAACGGGTCGATAAGCATCAATGCCTACGAAATTGCCAATTCCTCGGCCGAATTCTCCGGAGTACAGGGACAGAACGGCTGGGAATACGGGGTCTATCCCGCTTTTAATGCAGCTGCCTATACGCAGTTGACAGGCTTTACGGGTTTTGTGTGGAATAATCCCGGGGCGGGGGCTGTTCTCGATTTTCCACAGATAGATTCCTTTGGTGGTCATCCTCAATTCGAAGGACTCCGTTGGGCCGTCCGACGGTGGGTTTCCGATCATAATGGCCTTGTCACTATATCGGGGGATTTCTATGACCGCGACCTTGGCGGTGGCGACGGGGCAAATGTCCGGGTATTTAAGAATGGTGCGCAGGTCTACGAATACCTCAATATTCCTGGCAATGCAGTTCCTTATTCTATCAGTATGAACGTGCTTGCAGGCGATAGCATAGATTTTATTATCGACCCTAAATTTGATGCTTCCAATGACGACACACATTTTACAGCGCTTATAATGGCAGAGGGGATCAGCAATGGTTCCTATGATAATTGTACAATAGCCTCAGCAATTGCATCAAAAACAAACTTTTCCTGTGCCGACTTTGGATTAAATCAGGTAATGCTTACAGTAACGGATGGCTACGGAAATACAAATAGCTGCACCGCAATGATCACGGTTGCCGGGGCCTCAGGAATAAGGAACGATACGCTTTCTTCCTGCGATTCGGTTCAGTTCAATTCCAACTGGTATTTTTCCTCTGTGGTTCTTGCCGATACTGTCCCCGTGTCTGGAGGCTGCGATTCTATTACTTTTACGCATATTATTATTTCAGATACCACAAACCCGATGGCCCTCTGTCAGAATCATACAGTATATCTTGATTCTTCCGGACAGGCTGCACTGACTGCAGCAAGTCTTGATGCAGGTTCCACCGATAATTGTTCTGTTGCTTCCCTGTCCTTGTCGGTCAATAGCTTTGACTGTTCTTCTCTTGGTGTAAATGCTGTCACTCTTATTGTGACGGATAATTTTGGCAATTCGGGCAGTTGTCTGTCTTCGGTCACCTTGCTCGATACTATTGCACCCACTGTAAGCTGTAAAAACCTGACGATTCAGCTCGATAGTTCCGGCAATGCCCTCCTGCTGGGTGAAGATACTGAAATTGCCAATTCCTCGGCCGAATTTTCCGGTGTGCAGGGGCAGGATGGCTGGGAATACGGTGCTTATCCGGCCTTCAGTGCTTCTTCCTATGCTCCCTTGCCCAATTATACAGGTTCTGTCTGGAACAATCCCGGAACAACTCTCGACTTTCCGCAGATAGACCCGAATGGGGGGCACCCTCAGTTTGAGGGGCTCAGATGGGCTGTCCGCCGATGGGTCTCCGATCATAACGGTCCGGTGATCCTGAATGGCGATTTCTACGACCGTGACCTCGGTGGTGGCGATGGGGCAAATGTCCGGATATTCAGAAACGGGATTCAGGTTTATGAATACCTTGACATTCCCGGGACCTCCGTTCCCTATTCTCTGAACCTGCATCTGACCTATGGAGATAAACTGGACTTTATCATCGACCCCAAATTTGATGCGGCCAATGATGATACACATTTTTCTGCTGTAATTACGGCGCAGGGTATTAATGATGCTTCCCTGGATAATTGTGACATTGCTTCAGCTGTTCCTTCCCTTACTGCCTTCAGTTGTGCGGATATTGGGTCAAATACGGTTACACTTACCGTAACTGACAGCAGTGGAAATTCTTCATCCTGTCAGGCCTCCGTTCTTATCGATAAGTATATTCACGAAATCACCGATTCGGTAGTGGCCTGTAATTCCTATACATGGATAGATGGCAACACCTATACATCAGACAATGATACATCCACATTCGCACTTTCGGGAAGTATCTGTGCTGATACCCTCATAAGATTGAAACTAAGCATCAATACGGCAGATACTTCTGTCATTCAAAACGGGACAATATTCACGGCAAATGCTTCGAACGCCTCCTTTCAGTGGCTCGATTGTAACGGCAACATTCCTTTGACGGGAGACACGAGTCAGACTTTTAATGCGGCAGTCAACGGCAGTTATGCCCTTGTGGTCAGTCAAAACGGATGCGTGGACACTTCTGCCTGCTTCACAGTTACAGGTCTTGGTTTTACAGAAAGGGGTGCAGGACATTCTTTCTCCCTTTATCCGAACCCTACTGACGGGATGCTTAATATTGAATCGGGCAGTCTGTATGAGGAAATAAGGGTTTCTGTCCTAAGTGTCAATGGTATTTTGCTAAGAAAGGTTGTTTATAAAAATGCTTCACAGCTTAAACTGAATGTGAAAGATCTGCTGCCCGGAATGTATCTGATAGAATTGCAGGATGAAAAGGGGCAACGCTCCTTTTTTAAAGTTGTCAGAAGAAAGTGATTGTTGATAAAATAAAAAAGAGCTGAACGGATAATTCTGTTCAGCTCTTTTGTTTGTCAGCTTACCTTCCAACATATACCAACAGTACAGAAACATCAGCGGGCGATACACCACTGATTCTGCTTGCCTGACCAATAGTGGCCGGTTTGAGGCTGTTCAGCTTTTCTACTGCCTCGGAAGAAAGTCCCTTGATACTAGCATAATCTATGCTTTCGTAGAGTTTTACATTCTCTAATCTGTTGATCTTTTCCACCTGATCTTTTTCCTTGCGGATATAGCCCTCGTATTTCAGGTTTATCTCTGCACAGTTGACAAATTCATCCTCGAATTTACTCATAAAGGCTTCTACCTTCGGAATAGCTTTCCTGAAATCCCTGATACTCATATTCGGCCGGAGCAGGATCTTATGCATCTTCATTTTTTGCTTCAGCGGGGCAGAGTTTTTCTCTGCCAAAACACGGTCGATCTCTTCCGGTGACACGCTGAAGTTGTGAATGAACTCAGCAATTTTATCATAGGAGGCCACCTTTTTCTTTACTCTTTCCATTCTGTCGGAAACATCAATGCCGAGCTTTTCAGCAAGGTGCGTTAGCCTGACGTCCGAGTTGTCCTGACGAAGCAATATCCGGTGTTCTGCCCTTGAGGTAAACATGCGGTAGGGTTCTTTTGTGCCTTTATTGATCAGGTCATCTATCAGCACCCCGATATAGGCCTCAGAACGTTTCAGTATAAAGGGATCCTCTTCTTTTATCTTCAGGTGTGCATTGATACCGGCCATCAATCCCTGTGCACCTGCTTCCTCGTAGCCTGTCGTGCCGTTTATTTGCCCGGCAAAGAACAGGTTCTCTACCAATCTTGTTTCCAGGGATACCTTCAGTTGAGTCGGCTGAAAAAAGTCGTATTCTATGGCATAGCCCGGACGGAACATTTTGGCGTTTTCAAATCCGGGAATCAGTTTCATTGCTTTGTATTGAACATCTTCCGGCAAAGAGCTCGAAAATCCGTTTACATAAACCTCGCAGGTTTCCCAGCCTTCAGGTTCTATGAACAACTGATGACGGTCCTTATCGGCAAAGCGTTCGATCTTATCCTCAATAGAAGGACAATAACGCGGGCCAATACCTTTGATACGTCCCGTAAACAATGGAGATTGTTCAAAGCCTGTTTTCAGGATTTCGTGTACCGCTTTGTTGGTATAAGTAATATGGCAAGGACGTTGGGTTTTTAATTTTGGAGTGTCTGTAAAAGAAAACTTGCCGGCAGGGTCGTCGCCAGGCTGCACCTCCATGATATCCCAATTTAGTGTTCTCCCATCAACTCTTGCAGGGGTACCCGTTTTCATCCGGTCTGCCTCAAAGCCCAGTTCCATCAGCTGTGCCGTAATACCTGTAGAAGCTCTTTCGCCGGCACGGCCTGCACTGATTTTGCGTTCGCCTATATGAATGATGCCATTCAGGAAGGTGCCATTTGTCAGAATAACGGTCTTTGCAGGGATTTCCAGCCCCAAAGAAGTTTTTACTCCAGTCACTCGGCCATCTTTTACTACGATTCCCATGACCATTTCCTGCCAGAAAGACACATTCGGATGGGCCTCCAGCATCATTCTCCACTTCTCTGCAAAACGCATCCGGTCGCTTTGTGCCCTTGGACTCCACATAGCCGGCCCTTTCGAGAGGTTCAGCATGCGGAACTGTATCATTGTATGGTCGGTGACAATACCCGAGTAGCCGCCGAGGGCATCAATTTCCCGCACTATCTGCCCCTTTGCCACGCCGCCCATTGCCGGGTTGCAGGACATTTTGGCTATAGTCTCCATGTTCATAGTGACCAACAGTACTTTTGAACCCATATTGGCTGCTGCTGTTGCTGCTTCGCAACCTGCATGACCGCCACCTACTACAATTACATCATATTCCGGAAACATTTCTTAAATTTTATAAAGTTATGACACTCTTTTTTTTACAAAGATATAAATTAGTATTGTTTAAATCAATTAACCGGCTCTAATTGAATAAAGTTGCAATTCAGCTAAAAAAGTAAAAACTATTTAAGAGAGAAATTTTTATAGTGGATTTTTTTTTATTTGAAAAACGTAAAAAAAATGTAATTAATTGATTATAAAGGTTCTTTTGATGAATATAAAAAAATATTGATCAACAAAATTGAGTGAATGTTATAGTGTTCAAAGTCTTGTTGACCTGTTTTTGAAGGGTAAAAGACATATGCATTTTTCAATTTAATAAAATTCTGCCATTATGTTTAGGACTAAAAGTTGTTTCTTTCTTGCCCTGATAATGTATTTGACCGCCTGTGATAAAGATGATCCGGTCCCACCGAACCTGTCCAATTCCTCAGGTTCTGTAACTACGTCACTGTTGGTTTCTGCCAATACACAATTTGCCCTCGACCTCTACAAAGAGGTAGTTGATCAGGATAAAAATCAGGTTTTGTCTCCTTTTAGTATCTCTTCTGCCTTGGCTATGACCTATGCAGGGGCAAATGCCAATACGGCTGCTGAAATGCAAAATGTTTTCGGGTTTTTTCCATCCAACAGCTTTCATCAGGACTTCAATAGCCTTAGCAATCAGATAGAAAGCAATGTCAACAGTCCTGACAGCAGTGAGATAAATGTGGTGAATAAAATATGGAGAAATCAGGACATTTCCTTTCTGCCCGATTTTAATAATATCATGACACAGGATTATCAGGCCCCTGTGGATGTTACTGATTTTTCACAGGCCGCCACAGCCCGTCAGCTGATCAATCAGTGGGTGAACAATGAAACCCATAGTCTGATTCCCGATTTGTTGCCTTCGGGATTTATTACAAACAATACTAAGTCCGTTTTGGTCAATGCTGTATACTTTCAGGCGGATTGGCTGCATCCGATGAATTTATTTACTCAGCGACAAGCCTTTACAACATCCGCCAATGTGGTGGATAGTGCTGATATGATGACAGGGAGTATTCCGGGAGCAGATATGAAATATACAGAAGATACAGAAGCCAAGGTGCTCGAGCTGTTTTTTGATGACAAGCAAAGTTCTATGCTATTTATTCTGCCCAAGGACCCTACTGCAGGCATCGATTATTTTGTAAAGCAGATTCTGACAAGCAGCAGATTAGATCAGTGGATAGCTGACCTTGCCCCTGCCTATCCGGGGGCACATTTCAGCGTAAATATCCCCAAATGGGATTTCGGGTCCTCTTTCGATCTTGCTGAAACACTCGGAGCAATGGGAATGCCGGAAGCTTTCAGCAATAGTGCAGATTTTTCCAAAATGTCTTCCACTCCTCTTAAAATAGAGAAGGTCATCCACAAGGCGGTTATCAAAACCCATGAAAAAGGAGCTGAAGCAGCAGCAGCTACAGCGGTTGGCGTGGGGGTTACATCTTCCCCTAATATTTCAGGGTCTTTTACTGCCGACCGTCCCTTTGTTTATATTATCAAGGATACAGAAACCAATTCCATTCTCTTTATCGGACATGTACAGAATCCGAACTGATCTCTTATAAAATTTGCAAAAAAAAAGGCTGAAACCAAATCGGGTTTCAGCCTTTTTTAATTCCTGGATAGTTCCCCGGGTCTTACTTTTTTATCAGAACATTTCCGACAGGACTTTCCTGATATTTAATTTCTGCCTCTGTCACCTCTTTACTGCCGGGTTTAGCACCAAGTGCGATCGTTCCGGAAATGACTTCATCGGGCTGAATAACCTTTAAGGACCTGAAACTCGTTTTATTATGATATTTCCAATTCTGTCCCCCAAATTCAGATGTCCATTCAAAAGGGGAAAAGGCAATAGGGCTATTGGTAGGGTTGTGGGCTTTAAAAGGAACGATAAGAAGCTTTGAGCTTGCCTCGTTTTGTCTACCGTTATAAAATGAAAAATGGGAATCTTTACTTAATTCGAAGCTAAGACCGGAGGTAGGTATCTCTATAACATCCTGTACAGTATCGAGTGCTGTTTTTCCTTCTACAATATATTGTAAGCGAACCCAATGAGGAATGTCGACAGGTTTCTTTGTGTGAAACATTGCCTCCTTTTGTGCTGTGGTGTTCTTAGAGGACAGTGTTCCGGGGTGAATACTAACTTGTAAAGGACCGACAGAACTCTCGGCAGCCCATTTTTGTCGGGAAGAACCTATTAATTTGTCTTTACCGGAAGTAGCAGGACGAATACTCCACTTAAAGAAAACAAAAACCCTTCCTTCTCCGTTTTTCCAGGCCCACACGGCGGTTTCTGTTTTTCCGATCCATTCAGGTATATGATCTTTTTCCATGACAGGCTGCCCGGGCTTTTCAATATGTATAATAAAAGAAGGATGATTTTTTTCTGTGTCCGGGGCCGGGTTGAGACAGCCGAACAAGAAAAAGATCATCCCGAAAGCAACTACTTTCATTTGTCTGGATAGTATAAAAAAATACAGGTTCCTTTCAGTTTATTAAACGGTACCCTGATCAAGTTCTTGAAAAGTACAGTTATAAATAGCAGAAACAGGCTTCAACTTTTTTCAACTGCTTATCCGAATAAATTAGTCCTCTACAGAAGCATGCGTCTGCTCCGCTTTCATCTGCGGGAAGAACAATACTTCCTGAATAGAACTGTTATTTGTCATCATCATCACGAGGCGGTCAATGCCGATCCCCAATCCTGAGGTAGGAGGCATTCCATATTCGAGTGCCCGCAAAAAGTCATCGTCCAATACCATCGCGTCATCATCACCCCTGTTTGCGAGTTCCAGCTGATGTACAAAACGATCGCGCTGATCCACAGGATCATTCAGCTCGGTATAAGCATTTGCAATTTCCTTGCCCATGATAAACAACTCGAAACGTTCGACGAGGCCTTCTTCACTGCGGTGCTTTTTGGCCAAAGGCGTCATTTCTATCGGGTAATCAGTAATATAAGTAGGCTGAATCAATTTAGCCTCCACTTTTTCACTGAAGATCTCATCCACCAGTTTTCCTTTGCCCATTGTGTTGTCTACCGTTATGTGCATTTCTTTACATACCTCACGCAAAGCAGCTTCGTCCATTCGGGAAACATCAACACCTGTATATTCTTTAATGGAATCATACATTGACAGTTTGCGGTAAGGGCCTTTGAACTCTACCATATGTTCTCCTATCTGAATGGCAGTATTGCCATCATGCAGGGTTTTGGTTATCTCTTCCAGTAAATCTTCCACCATTTTCATCATCCATATATAGTCCTTGTAGGCCACATAGATTTCCATAGAGGTAAACTCCGGATTATGCGTGGCATCCATTCCTTCATTGCGGAACATTTTACCAATCTCATAAACCCCTTCAAAGCCACCAACTATCAATCTTTTCAGATAGAGTTCATTGGCAATACGCATATACAAAGGCATATCAAGACTGTTGTGATGTGTCTCGAAAGGACGTGCAGCAGCCCCGCCGTGAATCGGCTGAAGGATAGGAGTTTCCACTTCCAACCAACCTTTCTCATCGAAAAATCTGCGCATAGTAGTCGTCAGTTTCGACCGCATCAGAAATACTTTTTTGACATCGGGATTGACAGTCAGGTCCACATATCTTTGACGATAGCGCAATTCGGGATTGGTAAATCCGTCAAACACATTTCCGTCCGCATCTTTTTTGACTACCGGCAAAGGACGCAAAGATTTGCTCAGGAAGGTGAATTCTTCGACCCTGACTGAAATCTCGCCCATTTTAGTTCTGAATATCGATCCTTTAACACCTACAAAATCTCCTAAGTCCAGCAATTTTTTTACGGCTGTATTATAGAAAGTTTTGTCTTCGTCCGGACAAAGGGCATCTCTTTTGATAAAAAGCTGAATGCGTCCGGAAGAATCCTGAACTTCTGCAAAAAGTACAGCCCCTTTACCTCTTTTCGCCATGATTCTACCCGATAGAGAAACTTTGGCAAAGGCATCCGGATTTTCATCATCAAAATTCTGTTTTATATCCTCGGCATAATGAGTGACAACAAATTCTTCGGCAGGGTAGGGATTGATCTTTAAATTCAATAATCCTTTCAGATTCTCTATCCTTGCAATATCCTGATCGTTCAGTTTGCGATCTCCTAACATGTTTGCAGCAATTATATTGTCCAGGTTTTGGACCATATCTGCAATTTCTGTCTCATTAAATGCCATTTTAAAAACAGTTGATTTTGATAAATAAATTAAAATTATTCCTTAAAGGTCTTATAACATAAGAAAGTGCAAAGATAGTTCAATTTATCTGAAGAATTTATTATTTGTAGTGTAATAACGAAAAAGGCGTGTTCAATAGCCTTTAATTGCCGAATTTCTTTAGGGTTCTATCTATTTGGCTGGTCTTTTAAAAAAATAATTGATTTAATTATAATCGAGAATACGTATAGGGCGAAGATTTAAACGAGAATCTTTTTCTATTGGGGTAAAAGTATAATTTACTCCAAAGATCATAGCATCTGCTTTATCTGCATTATATTCTTTTGATGACCAGTAGTAGTAGGTGCCAAAGTTTCCCATAAACTTAAGGTGAAGGTTTCTGTTCATCTCGACCAATTCTCCGGAACTTGGCATTACCCAGTCATTATATCCTTCCAATACAGCATCAGAACATAATCTTGCTGCAATATCTGTTTCCGGGCATCCTGCAATAATAGCTTGCGTGTTATAATACCCACCTCCTGCTGAATAGGCATCACCTCCTGGTAAATTAGTGCCTTTGCAGCCCCATTCAGGATCTTGATTCTGAGACGAAAGCAGGTCGTTTTCTGCAGATATCAATAAGGTATTATCATTCAGGTCCTGACTGATGTAAAATATCAGTCCCCCTTCATGCTTTTTTCCATACAAGCTATCAAGGGGTTTAACAGTCAGGATAGAAGATATTGAATGACCATTATCAAGTAATACCTGTGTGCTGCCCGTTCCGATTACGGTGATATAATGTTGCATTGTTCTGCTATGTGTACCTTCCGAGTTGCTTACTGTGAGGCTTACGGAATAGGTTCCCGGAGTGTCATATTGAATGTTTGTCGGGTTTTTTATGTTGGAAACCGACGGATTTCCACCCTGGAAACTCCATTCCCATGCTGTAGGTGCCCCATAAGAGACATCACTGAAGTCAAGGCTGTACCCTTCGAATACTTCCGGAGAACTAACATTAAAGATAGCTGTCAGTGCTTCATTTTTTTCACATGAAGTAAAAAACAAAACTAGAAGGAAGCTACCTGTTAAATAAAATTTCTTCATCTTTTATATTAATTTAAACATTAACCAATTAAATTATCATTCATTGATTTTCGGAGTTTGAAGGGATGCTTTCGTCGAGCCACTGTTCTTTATTTTCAATAAAATATTCCCACAACTGAGTAAAACGCTCAGCAGAACGCTTCAAGGGATTCAGGTCGACCCCCTGATGTTCCAACAGGCGCCATTGAGATTCGAGTAAACCGGGGTGTGCGAGGCCCTGCAGCTCTATATCTTCATAGGTTTTGCTTGTATCAATCTTGAAACAGCCCTTTTTGCCATATTTGGGTCTGCTGTGGTCGAGCCACCCATTAAAATCTGTCTGAAAACCTACAGCAAAGGCAACCTTTTCTTTTTCAGTCAGGGATTCGAAGGTCCGGGAACTGTCGCCGCTGATGACACCCACATTCGACTGTATGAATAAATTAAGCTCTTCATACATAAATTTGTAGGAGTCGACCGAGCCTTTGCAATGACAATTTTTTTTGACAAGGCTGTCTTCCTTCTCGATATAATACTGCTCCGCTTTTACCAACTGCATTTCCATGCCACTCATAGGAATAGCCATAAAGCCATTGAGTTGATACAGGGCAATAATTTCTTCTCTGCTTATAGAGCGGGTGTTGTTTTTGACGGGTTTGAAGCAATCGTGGGTAGATATTGGGGGGATATTATTTTCTTTCATAAAGGCCAGGGCATCCTTTCTTGTCTGATGTTCCATGTGCGTAAGGTCCGTCATGATACCAGCCTGTGCCAGCCATTTTATGGCCTGTTTTCCCTTTTCTTTGAGTCCCCTTTTTTTCTTTGGTTTAACAGCACCTTTTAAATTGAGCAGGGTGGTCATCATTCCCGGACGTACAGCAGCGGAGCCAAATTCGGAATCCACCAGGTGCATCAACGTAAAAAAAGCCACGCCTTGTTTGGCCCAGAATTGCGCATCTTCAAAGCTGTTGACGAGTTGTTTTGCCCCTTCTATTGAGTGGACAATGACAGTCTTTTTAGTATTTTTTACATAATCGCGGAGTTCTGCCGGGCTTTTTGCCACTACAAAATCCCCGGGGTTGTCTTCAGCAAATTTATTGACATAATTGATTTGCTTCATAATGGTTTTGCGGGCCCTTTTAGGCCTTTTAACCCATTCAGTGGTCAGCGAACCGACTACGATTATTCTAGCCCCTTTGTTGTTTTTCCAATAGTTGGCATAATTCACATTATTGAACATGTGCTGATGCTTGAGATGCGGAGCTTTGTTTTCGTCAAAAAACTTAAAGCCATCGCCAAAAAAGCTGTAAGGGACATGCATTGTCGGGTGCATCTGCATGTCTATAAACTCCCGTATTTCGTCTTTTTGAGCAGAAAGGGAATATAATATACTTAAGATCAATAATGGAGTTGCTAAATATTTCATATCTATTGAGTTCTAGTATACCAAAACAATTATATATCTACAATACTATGTCTTAATTCACTCTTCAGAATTCTCAGCAAGCACAGGTTGCATATGTTTTTCCAGAAAATCTTCCATCCTTCCATAAAACTCAAAGCGGTTTTCCTGATTGTGAAAGCCATGACCTTCGTTTTCCTTAAGTATGTATTCTACAGCAACACCATTCTTTTTCAGTGCTGCAACTACCTGATCCGATTCGTCCTGATTAACACGCGGGTCTTTTGCTCCCTGAGCAATAAGCAGTGGTGCTTTTATCTTGTCTACGTGAAATACCGGTGAAGTGGCTTTCATGCGCTCAATGTCTTCGGGAACCGAGGGATTTCCAACCATCTCATGTAACATTTTGAGATATATTTCCCAGTAAGGAGGAATTGTCTCCAGAAAAGTAAAAAGGTTGGAAACTCCGACATAATCTATTGCACAGGTATAAAGATCAGGGGTGAAAGTTATACCAGCCAGAGTACAGTATCCCCCGTAACTGCCCCCGTAAATAGCAATTCTTGAAGGGTCTGCAATCCCTTCGTCTACCAGCCAGTTCACGCCATCCGTGACATCATCCTGCATACTTAATCCCCATTGCCCGAAGGAGGCTTCCCAGAATTTGCGTCCGAAGCCTGTGCTTCCCCGGAAATTCATCTGAAGCACTGCATAGCCCCTGTTAGCGAGGAATTGAACTTCAGGGTTGAATGTCCAGACATCGCGGTGCCAGGGACCTCCGTGAGGATTGATGACTACAGGAAGATTTTTTGCTTGCACTCCGACAGGTAAAGTCAGATAACCGTTTATTGTCAAGCCGTCTCTTGATTGATAATGAACAGCTTTCATCTCTGCCAGGTCTCCTTCTTTCAGCCAATCGCTTACATCAGTTATTTTTTCCAAGTCATCAGAATCGAGGTCGTATAAATAATAACTTCCAAGGGACCGGTCACTATAGGTTCTTACAACGAATTTGTCTTCATTCTTGTTTGTACTTGTAATAGCTATCTCGTAATCCCCCAATTCACTTTCCAGTCTTGAGAAAATATCTTCCACCAGTTTATCAACAAATTTATGTTGCTTTTTCCATGTGATAAAAGAGATTGTAGTAGGAACCTTTCTCTTTCGGGAGTAGGACATGTAGGAGGCATCTACTTCCGGGTGTTCAAAGATTAGTTCAGTTTCTTCCCCTGTAGCAATGTTCATCTTTACAATAGCAGACTTATCCCTTCCGAGGTTTGATAAGGCATATATTATATCCTTATTGTCGAAGTCAAAATAAAGGGGGGCTACAGATTCCTTGAAGTTTGTAGTAATAATACTTTGGAATTCATCTTTTTCTGTCTTTCTGTATAAAATTGAATTGTTAACACCATCTGTCGCAACAGCAATTCTCATTTTTCCTTCATGGTCAGTCATCCAATTTGAGATATTGCCCGGGTTTTCTGCCAGTTGTTGCATTTCTCCTGTACTGATATTAATTCTGTAAGGGTCAAAGACCTGAGGAATCCGTTTGTTCATCCCGATTATCATATGTTCTTCATCGTTTTCCAGGTCGTCAACAATTTCAACCCGAACATTTTCAAAAGGGGTCAGGTCTTTTTCTTCCTTACCATCTTTTGTAACTGAAAATAAGTGGAAGTTTTCATCCCCCCCAAAGTCCCGCACATATATCAGGCGGTCATTATTTGCCCAGAAAAACCCGGAAAGATCCCTGTCTGTTACTTTTGTGATCTGGTTAATTTCAGAATCACCGATTTTTTGTACAAAAATATTTTTTCTGTCTTTGTAAGGTGCCAGAAAAGCCAGGAAGTTGCCATCAGGAGAAAGAGAATAAGCTGTTTTTTCCGGATTTTTGAAAAAGTTTTCTAACGGGATGTTTTTATTCATTTTAATATATATTTAATATTTCAGGTAGTTGTAAAAAAGGGGGAGTGCAAATTAAAGAAAATATTTCATTCTGTTTTATTTTAAGATGAATTTAGATGAATTGTTGAGAGATATTTTTTATACCTCAATAGAAACGTGTTTCTGAAAACATGAGAGTAAATAAAATTTGATTAAACCCTTTAGAATTGCTGTTGTTTCGGATAGAATCATCAAAATTGTTCTTTGATTTTTAAATTATACCAACCAAAGCATACAGAATTCCGTTTTATTTATTAAATTCAAGGCAGAATTAATGATTGGTTTATGTCAAAACCCCAAACAATAACTCAATGTTTTTATGACAGACAATTGAATTAATTTACTTTACAATGAGCATTAAATATTCAAAGGAATCCCGGATTTTCAGAGATTTCAGGTGTATTCCTTATTCCGACTACTACTATTTGATACGCTTTTACGAGCAATATTATGCCGATATCGATAACCTTCCTTTCGATGAAGGACTCATTATGTCCTATTATTATGCTTCCGCATTGTTTGAAACCAAAGAATATGAAAGTCATATCGAAGTAGCCAATCATATTTTAGAACAATCTATAATCAATAATATCAGGTATATAGATGGTGAGGATATATACATGTCTTTATTGTATAAAAAAACATATGCACACCTTAAAACGGGAGACCACAAGAAAGCTTTGGAACTAGCAGAACAGGTTGTCCGGATAGATATTAATAATAGAAAATACGAAAAGCTTCTTTATCAATGTTACAGGGAAATCCGTCCTCATTGGATAAAGCCTACATTGATGATAAGTGCTGTGGCTACTCTATTGGGTGCTGTTACTACTGTCGTTTTTTCTTCTCTTTATTTGTTTCTGCCTGTTCAGTCAGTAATTATGCCTTATAGCTTGTTGGGTTTAGCTGCCGTTGGTCTTTTTGCCACTGCAACAGGCCATTATTCTACTATTGTCTCTCCTGTCAATAAGATTTTGAGTAAGGCAAAGGCTGATAAAAAAGTCATCGATTAACAAAAATAAAAGCCCCTTTCTGATGCTATATTTGCAGGGTTAAGTCAGCTTATCAGAATTTAAACAGCACTCGGATAATTATTGACCGGTTGATTGCGTAATTTATGTTTTGTCTGAGCGGCTTTTCTACAATTGTCAAAATAGACCTTGACCATCTCAGGTTTAGTCCCCAATTTTTAAAGAAAAAGAAATTTGCATCAAGTATAAACATAAAGTCGTTCTTGAGAAAAGGGTCTTCAAAGCCAGGTTGAAAAACACGAATGTCTTCTCCGTATTGTTTTATAGTTGAATTGACAAGACGGCTATAGGAAAAGCCAGCCCCAAACATTACCCGCATAAATTTTCTCTGTTTTTTGTCCACTGCTTCCCAGTCTTTGTAATAAAACAGGACAGGGACTTCAATGTAGTCGAGATGGTAAAGTTTATCTATGCTTTTTATATAACTTCCTTTCTGAGAAAATAATATTTCTGTACAGAGTTCCATGTTTTTTCCAAACCTGACACCACCTCTTGCCCCTCCGTTAAATCCTACTTTGCTATAAGTTCCGTCTTCATCTCCATCAATTTGAGAAAAATTGATTCCCGCAATAACAGAAGCTGTAAATCTACCTTCTTCTTCATTCTTTTGTGCCACAACAGTCTGAAAGGTAATTAAAAACAAAAAATATATAACGGAAGATAACTTCATCGGAAATTTGCTTTTCTTAAATAAATATGGGATTTTAGCCTGTTGTTTAATATAAACTATAACGAAAATCCCGCGAATATGATCAAATATACTGCCTCAAATCTAAAAAAGGTAGAAAACCTGTATAAAGAAATCGGCTTTAAAATAATTTACGAAAAGGGTCAATTTAATTCAGGCTATTGCATTGTTAATGAACGCAAAATTATTGTCATCAATAAATTTTACAAAACGGATGCAAGAATAAACTGCCTTTTGAATATATTAAACGTATTGAATGCTGACACAGAAGGGCTTGAGCCCGAAACTTTAACTTTTTACAAAAGCCTGATCGCTGATTCTGATATTAAATGATCACTTTTTTCTACGTTTCATTTCTTTCTTTATCAATTTTAGTTCCCTGCTTACTTCAGTATCCACAGCTGAGTTTTCCTTTGCCCTTCGAATCAGATAGGGGATAACGTCTTTTACGGGGCCGTAGGGGACATATTTAGCGACATTATATCCTGCCTTTGCTAAGTTAAAAGTTAAATTGTCGCTCATTCCATAAAGCTGACAGAAGTTGAAATGTTTGTGCTTTTTTGGAATATTCATTTCTTCCATCATCTCCAGTTGATATCTTGTGGAGAATTCGTTATGAGAAGCCACACAGGATGAAATTTTTTCGTAATTGTCTACACAAAATTTAACGGCAGCATTATAATCTTTATCACAGGCTTTTTTGTTTAACTGTATAGGGGAAGGATAGCCTTTTTCTTTAGCGCGGGCACGTTCTTTCTCCATATAGGCACCACGCACCAGCTTTGCACCTAATATGAATCCATTTTCCTGTGCATATTCAAAGGATTTTTCCAGAAAGTCCAACCGGTCATGTCGGTACATCTGATAGGTGTTGTACACTGTAACGTATTCCTTGTTATAACGTTCCATCATCGTGTCGGTAGCCTGGTCAATAGCATCCTGCATCCAGCTTTCTTCAGCGTCAATGAACAAGGCGACTTTTAGTTTGTGGGCTTCTTTGCAGATTTGATCCAGCCTTTGAAGCATTTTGTTGAAGTCTTCGGTTTCTTTGGTATTAAGGTCATTTCCGGAAGTAGCTTTTTCGAGCAAAGCGTTTGAAGCGAGCCCCGTGACTTTACAACTTACAACATTCACAGTATCATGTTCTGCAGCAAACCTTATTGATTTAATCGACTCTTCAACAGTAATATCAAAGGCGGCATCACTTTCTTTTCCTTCCGCCCCGTAATCAAGTATCGTTTCTACCTGATATTCTGCCAGTTCTCTTATTGTTTTTCTGCATTCGTCAAAGGTAGCCCCACCACAAAATTGTTTAAAGATGGTCCTTTTTATCATTCCCTGAATAGGCATTTTTAATTTCAGGGCGAACAGTGTCATGTTGCTTCCCAGGTTCACTAAAAGATTGCTGTTCATCATTTTGAACAACCAGGATGTTTCTTTCAGTTGCTTGTCCGTTTTGCGTTCAAATGCTATCGCTGTGTTTTTAAAATCAACCTTAGTCATGTTATTGAGCATTCTGTTAATAAATGAAGAATTAGAATTTTATTAATTTAGGGTTCCTGCCAGATTTCCCATGATTTTTCTGCTTGTAAATGTAACATCTGAAGACCATTTAGCACAGTCGCCCCTTTCTCAATCCCCTTTTTCATGAATACGGTTCGTTCTGGGTTATAGACAAGGTCAAACAGCAAATGCTGTTTCCCTATTGCCTTATATGGCAGGTCGGGGTAGCTGTTTATGTTTGGTGCCATTCCCAAAGGGCTTGTGTTGATGATTATCAGATGTTTTTCAATGACTGATTTGTTTAAGTTCTCGTAAGTCAACAAGCCCTTGCCAGCATTCCTTGATACATGTTGATACTTAATGTTCAATTGATTCAAGGCAAAAGAAATCGCTTTCGAAGCTCCTCCGGTACCCAAAATAAGTGCTTTTGAAAGGTAATTTTCTTTTCCGATATGAGCTTTAAGAGATTCAGTAAAGCCAAAGACATCCGTATTAAACCCTATTGTTTTAGTACCTGTAAATTTGATAGTGTTTACCGCCCCTACTGTCTTTGCTTCTTCAGAGATACTATCCAGAAAAGGTATTATTAATGTTTTATAAGGAATAGTTACGTTCAAGCCTGTTAAATCAGGTTCAGTGGCAATCAGTTTTTTGAATTCTGAAATCCGGGATAAAGGAAATAGTCTGTAATCCACATCTATTAACCCTTCATTTCTGAATTTCTCAGCAAAATAGGATGGTGAAAAAGAATGTTTTATATGTTTCCCTATCAGACCGTACAGTTTCATTTTATTCGTTTTGTTTTTCCTGGTTCCCTAACTTTTCCAATAAAAACACGACAGAAAAGCCAATTATTAATAAGGCAAAACACAACATTGTATAGGGTTCCCCGTCATAATTGGAGGGCATCGCATTTTCCATTAACCAGGGTACTTTTTCATCGTGACTGTTAATTCTGTACTTGAAAACATTTTGCCAGGGCCAAACCTTGTTGAGGGAACCAATCATAAATCCGGACAAAACAGCTAGGGTAGTATTTTTGTAATTTTTGAAAGTCCAGGATAGTACATGAGAAAATAGCAATAAACCACCAATACAGCCCAACATAAAAATGAGCAAAAAGGTAAAATCCTTGCTTGTGGCAGCATGTAAGACATGTTGGTACATTCCCATTAACAACAAAATAAAACTCCCTGATATTCCGGGCAAAATCATAGCACAAATAGCTATAGAACCTGCCAGAAAGACCATCCAGTAAGCATTAGATGCTTCAGCAGGGGCTAAAATGGTAATAGTATATGCTACACCTACCCCAGTGATTAAGCCTGTTATTGCAGTAAAATTCCATTTTGAGACCTGTTTTGCTATATAAATTACGGAAGCTATTATCAGCCCGAAGAAAAAAGCCCAAAGTAATTGCGGGTAGTTGTGTAAACACCATTCTATTGCTTTTGCCAAAGAAAACAGACTGGTAAAAATCCCTGCAAATAAAGCCACCAGAAAAGTGCCGTCGATCCGCTTCCAAACGGGACCTATGCCTTCTGTAAACAACATCTTTAGTGCTGTTGGGTCAGCAGACTTAATGGCATTCAACAAGCGTTCATAAATACCGGTGATAAAGGCAATTGTTCCTCCGGAAACTCCGGGAACAACATCGGCAGCACCCATTGCCATTCCCTTGAGGTAAATAAAAAAATAATTTATAAAACTTTCATTAGGGGGACTTTCTTTAGGCTTATCCTGTAAAATATTATCTTTCATCTTAATGTTTTGTGATCACTTCATTATCGTTTTACAACCAAATGTAGTTAAACGAGGTCTTTCGGCCTAAAAATAGCTTTAAATTTTTCAAGTTTCCTATTTTTGTTATATCTTATTATAATTGTAGCATACTAATTGTTTATTTTGCAATATAAATACTCTTTTTTTGTTATATTATATACCATAATAAGGTTTAATGCTAACATATTCCCGGCTCTCGGGATTAACTATCTTTAATTTGACATTGTTCAACCAATACACATTTCGTTTTTGTTTTATCCCTGTTATTTGTGCAGTATTTTGCATAAACAATGGGTTTGCCCAAAGCAAGAAAGATTATATTACCGCTGTTGCAAAAAAAGGGGATGGGATAATTGTCTTGTTAAGCAGGTATCATCTTGACAGGTCCGGATGTGCTATGCGTAAGTTTTGTAAAATCAATGGCCTTTCCTCAGATTCAGGGCTCAAACTGGGTAAAACATATAAACTGCCTATTTATAAATATCGTTATAATCAAAAATCAATAAGGACTACTGCCAATATCAAAGAATGGCAAAAGGCTAAACAAATTGAAAGATATAATGATTTGATGGTGGAATTGGGCCGAAAGGAAAGTAACTTCCGTAAAGGTACAAGAGAATTATGGGTGCCCTATCATCTTAAGTATTGTTCAAGGGATGTAAGTGAGTTTGTACCCAAAAAGAAATCTTATCCTATCTTCGGAAAAGATTATGCTGATATTACTATCAAAGACGATAAGCTGGCAGGTGCTGTTTATTATGTAGTAGCAGGGCACGGAGGGCCGGACCCGGGCGCTATGGCCAAATATAAGGGCAAGTATCTTTGCGAAGACGAATATGCCTATGATATATCTCTCAGGCTTGCCAGAAACCTGATCGAACATGGCGCAATAGTATATCTTATTATCAGAGATAAAAATGATGGTATACGAAATGGCGAATATCTTAAGCCCGATATGGACGAGCGTTGCTGGCCCAACGAAATTATTCCTGTAAGCCAAAAACCAAGACTGGAACAAAGGTCTGATGTTATCAATAAATTATATGAGGAAAATCGTAAAAAAGGTATTGAGTACCAAAGATTAATAGAAATCCATGTGGATTCAAGAATTAAATCCATTAGAATCGATTTGTTTTTTTATCATTACCCGAACAGTAAAATCGGTCAGTCCCTTGCCAATAAGCTTCATAATACAATGAAGAAGAAATATGCAGTTAACCGCAAAAGCGGAGAGTATCACGGGACGGTAATTCCAAGGGATCTGCACATGCTCAGAGAAGTGAAACCTATTCCGGTATTTATTGAAGTTGGAAATATTCAAAATCCCAACGATCAGAAAAGAATTCTTTATGCAAGCAACAGACAGGCTTTAGCTGATTGGCTGGAAGAAGGTCTGCTAAGAGATTATTAATTTCATGCAATCTATATCTGTTGCAGTTAATTTCACCTCATAAAGGTTGCCTAGTTCAAAAGAAGGTCTTAGCTTTGCAGCTCATCAAACAAATCAACTAATGGAGCTATTAAAGAATGAGCTTGCAGAAGCTCAGAAAATTCAAAAACAATCTTCAATGAAAACTCACAACTTTAGCGCCGGTCCTGCTATACTTCCTCAGTCAGTAATTAAGGAAGCTGCCGCCGCTGTACAAAATTATGCCGGTACCGGCCTTTCTGTTCTCGAAATGTCTCATCGCAGTAAGGAAATTGCCGCTGTAATGGATGAAGCAGAAATGCTGGTTAAGGATTTATTAGGCCTGAAAGACGATTATTCTGTGCTGTTCCTGACAGGTGGCGCAAGTTCACAGTTTTATATGGTTCCGATGAATCTGCTCAATGAAAATGAAAAAGCTTGCTATATAGATACAGGGGCATGGTCGGCCAAGGCAATAAAAGAAGTTTCAAACTTTGGGAATGTTGAGGTATTGGCCTCTTCTAAAGAAACGACTTATAATTATATCCCTAAAAACTGGGAAGTTCCTTCAGATGCAAAGTATCTGCACATTACTTCCAATAACACTATCTACGGAACTCAGTTTCACAATATCCCGGAAACAGATGCACTTCTGATAGCTGATATGTCTTCCGAGATATTCAGCAGAGAAATTGATGCTAATAAATTTGACATTATTTATGCCGGTGCTCAAAAAAACCTTGGCCCCGCAGGAACTACTTTGGTGATTATCAGAAATGAAATACTGGGGAAAGTACAGAGGGAGATACCTACTATGCTTGATTACCAGACTCATATAAATAAAAATTCTGCTTTTAACACCCCTCCTGTTTACCCGATATTTGTTTGTCTGTTAACGCTCAGATGGCTGAAGGCACAGGGTGGAATAAAGGCTATGGAAGCCCATAATAAGAAAAAAGCTGCCTTGCTTTATAATGAAATAGATAGTAATCCTCTCTTCAAAGGTACTGCTGCTTTAGAAGATCGTTCGTATATGAATGTACCTTTTCTTACAGCAAACCCCGACCACGAAGCTGCCTTTTTGGAATACTGTACTGCTAATGGCATTTCAGGTGTAAAGGGTCACCGTTCTGTTGGTGGCTTCCGGGCATCAATTTATAATGCAATGCCTGTCAGTAGTATTGAATTACTTGTCAGCCTGATGCAAAGTTTTAAACCAGAATAGTAAATTCAGGTTATTTATTATGGAATTATAGGTTTTTGGCTTTTCTTTGTTTGAATAGCTTACCTGTAATTCCATTTTTTATTTCAATATATTTGTTATGTATTTCTCCCGCTTGTTTTGTTGTTTTCTTGCTTTCTTTTTTATTTCTGTTCTTATTTCCTGTCAGGAAGATATTGTTTCTCATCCTGAAGCTGTAGTTTATTATAACGATTTTCCGGTTAGGGATGAATATAAATCAGGTTGGGAAAAATTTTCGGAGAACTTTGCAAAGGACAGTAATTATGTTAATGAATTTGATTTGACGATTCAGAAAAAAGACTATTACAAAAGTAATTCTTCCCCTCTTTCTACTTTGAACGGCAGTTCGAAAATGATACTCAATCAAGACCTTGAGGTTCATTTTTTTCCGCTTAATCAGGATACAGCCACGCAATTTCAATACATTTATAAATTCGAATGCATAAAAGATCCTAAAAATTATCGCTATGCTGATGTCGCTTACCCCAACCCTTGTCAGGGCAAGGACTTAATGGCCAAAGCCAGGGCTTTCCTTGTTAATAAAACAGGTGTCAACAAAAGGCTTTATTGTCGCTTGTTTTATCAGAATAATTCTTATGCTTATTCTACGGGGAAAGATGCAGATTTCGATAATAGATTGTTTTTGACCAATTATTACGGGGCCAGCAAATCTTATATAGTAGATGTTGCTGCCAACCAAAACAAGGAAGTTTTTCTTGATTACCTGATTGGGAAAGATCCCAAAAAGGAAGATTTGTTAACGAAAAGTTTCTATGGTCCTGCCAGACCCGGAAATTACGAGTTTATGTTGTGGGTGACAGAGGATTCTACAGACATTCTTGTCGATGACAGCCTTAACCTCAGGCAAGTAAATCCCTTTGCGAACTTTCAGAAAAGATTGCAAAATGGGGAATCTTCTGTGCTTGACAATGTTGCCCATACCCATGCAAAGCACTTTAAATTTGTTTTCCTTCACGAAACCTTTAATGGCGACAATATATATAATCCCGGCACTGTCTATTTGTTGGGAGACAGGTCTGAGAAACCTCTTTGTGACACATGTACAGGCTACTTCAGGGATGTTATTGCAGACGAATGGACTCCCGATGATTATTTTAACGGTTTTATATCTCAGGCCCCCTGGATAAAAGCTGAATACGGAAACAGGAAAGAAAATGTAAGGATAGATGAGTATGGCGTCTATCTGAAATGCCCGAAATCAACTCCTGAAAAAAAACAAAAAACCTGGGGTGAGATTAAATTTGCACCCGGGTTTTTATATGGTACTGTAAAGATAGTAGCTAAATTCCCACAATTAAGAAATACCAAAACCCACAGCCCTACAGGTATTGTTCACAATCTTTGGTTGTATCAGTTCAATCACCCTTATGCCGAGGCCATTTCAGGTCACCCTTATGAATACCTTAAAAATGACAAGGGCAAACAACCATACGAAATTGATATCGAAATTTGGTCCAAAATCTATTCTGAAAACTGGAGTGGCGGGGCTGGCATAAACTATTCAATTGTAGATTACATGCGTAATGAAAATGTAGTTGTAAAACCAGGAGAACAAAAGAAAATCAATGGCTACGATATAGACAGGTTTAACAACATTCAACTAAATCATCCTGACCGGGATTTGTATTGGCATGACTTCTGGGAGCAATACCATCAATACGAAATTATCTGGTCTCCTCAGAATGTAAAATATAAAATTGATGGACGGTTAGTGGCAACAATTGATGAATCATTAGCTAAAATCCCTGATGAATATGCCTTTCTTTGGATCGGGAGTCCAATATATCAGGATGGGACATATTATGGTCAGAATGGAATTCCATTTTTACCCGATGACAGATTCAGTCACATACGGTACATTTCTATTGAATAAGGGACTGTTTTTTTATTGCTTAGTCAATTTTTATTCTCTGTCGGATGGTTTCATATAATACAATCCCCGTAGCGACAGACACATTAAAGGAATCTGTAGTCCCTTTCATAGGTATTCTGAACCATTTATTGGATTTTCTTAGTATGTGTGGCCGCACACCTTCATCTTCAGCTCCCATTACTATTGCCGTAGGCAGGGTAAGGTCAAGGTCGTAAAGCATGTCGTTTCCCCTGAGGTCAGCGGCTATAATCTGTACCCCGTTCATTAGTAAAAAGTCTATTGCGTTGCCCAGGCTGCCTGTTCTGCAAACCGGAATTTTAGTTAGTGCTCCGGCAGATGCTTTTACTGCCTCCGCATTAATTTGTGCCGTCTTTTTTTGAGGTACTATCATGGCATGTACTCCTGTAGCTTCAGCCGAACGGGCTATTGCACCCATGTTACGAACATCTGTAATTCCATCCAGGATTATTAATAAAGGGACTTCCCCTCTGTCGTATATTGCCGGGAAAACATCTTCAATCAATTGGTATTCTACTTCTGCCAGAAAACAGAGTACCCCTTGATGGTTTTTAGTGGTAATATTGTTAATTCTGTCTTTAGGGACAATATGTAAAGGGATATTCCTTTCTTTACATATGTTTCTCAAATCTTTTTCGAAAGGACCCTTAACGGCGGTTGAAAGCATTATCTTGTCAATAGATATACCGTTGTTGACAGCATCGGTGACCGGGTGCCTGCCGTATATCAGTTTAGTTGTATCAAATGATGGCTTCTTTCTTTTGTAATGCATTTGTATAGCTTGTAGTGAAATTTTAAAATTTCGGATTAATTTTCTTCTTTGTTCCACTCAAAAGAATTGATGACCTTATCAAGGTCTTCTTTTACAAATGACAGCACCGGAGCCAAAGAGTCTTCATTTGGTTTTGAATTGAAATATAAAGATGCCCAAACAGCATGGTTTATACTATCAGTTAAAACAAAATGATAGGGAGAGGCTACATCGCCATCTACTTCATAAGTTATTCCGGAAATATTATTCTCTAGTTCAAATAATTGATCTCGTCGGCCGGTTGCTTTCATATTGTGCTTTTCTGAAAGAACATAAGAGTCAATAATAACATCTTTTAGTTTTTCTTTTGAATTATTACCACCAATATCCGTGTAAGTAAAATGGACAGCGCCATTTAAAGATGGCATTTTCATTGTAAACCAACAGGGGTGTTTTGCTTCCACATTTATTAGTGTAGTATCCTGTTCAAATTCCATATAATCTGGATAATTGAAAGAAAAGGAACAATAATCCTTATTAAAAGATACGTAATTACGTTCAGGAAAGCTCACTTTGGGGTACATCCTTGGTTTCGGAATAGGAATCCGTTCTTCTGTACAGGCAAAATTTAGTGTAAGGATCAGAATCAGAAGAAAACCTCGCATAACATAAACTGATTGGTGATGATAAAGTGATACTCTGATAATTTTTTATCAGATATTTTCAGAAACGGACGAAGGTAGGTTTATATTATTTTTTTTTTGCAAAACTATACGGATTTTTTCAATTCTTCTTTCTGTTGCGATCATAGTTATTAGCTGAAAATCCTTGCATTTTACTGTTGTATGTACTTTAGGGATGCTGCCATTAATCAGTAAGACCAAACCGGCAATAGTTTCTGCTCCTTTTCGAATGTCATCAAAGTAATCTAAACGAAGTTCCAGTGTTTTACAAATTTCTGTAATAGATGTTCCTCCTTCAAAGTCAAAGGTGAATTCATCGATTTTGTTGAAACTGTTATTCTCCGGTGTGTCAAATTCATCTTCTATTTCCCCTACAATTTCTTCCAGTATGTCTTCCAGCGTTACGATGCCTTCTGTCCCGCCATACTCATCAACAACAATAGCCATGTGTATCCGCTTTTCCTTGAAGTCGTGAAATAAATCGTCAATTTTCCTTTTTGCAGGTGTAATCAAGGGGGCTCTTATTAAATCATGCCAATTGAATTGAGAGCTGTTTCCCAGGTGATACAACAAATCTTTTGCGTGAATAATCCCTTTTATATCGTCAAGGTCATCACCGTAAATAGGAATTCTGGAATAGGATTCTTCTTTAAAGATATTAACAAGGTCATTAAAAGAGGATTCTATACTCAGTGCTATTACCTTCATTCTTGGTTTCATAATCTCAGCAGCTGATGTGTTTCCGAAACGTATAATGCCTTTAAGCATATCTACGTCTTGTTTAGCATACTTATTGTCTTTAACTGTAAGTTCTATTGCACTTGCTATGTCTTCTTGGCTTACCGTGCTTTGGTTTATTTTTGTGAGCCGCCTCTCTACAAACTGTGTACTATTGACCAAAAGCCAGTTTAAAGGGTGAAATAATTTTTCGAGTACGAGGAAAGCCTTGCTCATAAAACGCGCAATCCGGAGGCTGTTTTGGTTTGCATAAACTTTTGGGGCTACTTCCCCGAATAATACCAAAAGGAAGGTGACAAGGCCTACGGTTATAGTGCCGTTTATTACAAAATCCCAGTTTTTATTAGCAAAGCCCCATCCATCTGAAGGAACTAAATTACTTATCAGAGAGTCAGAAACAAGAATCAACGCAATGTTAACTACGTTGTTAGCAATGAGGATAGTGGAAAGTAAATATCTGGGGGTGGAAAGTAGGGAAAGAATATTAGCAGAGGAAGGGGTATCCTCTTCTTTAAGTAAGCTCCTCTCATTTTTCCCCAAGGAGAAAAATGCTACTTCAGATCCTGATAATAGTCCTGAAAAAAGGAGTAGTAATATAATAATAAGGGCACTGCCCAGCATTCCTGAATTAAAATCAGTAAGGAAGATAAGTGCCAAATAGATACTGTCAAATATATGACTCGGTTCGGTTTCCAAATTTTAAGTGATTAGTCTGAAAATATACAAAAAATCAATGTAAAATTGAAATTTTTATCGACTTTTTTATAAAAAACCTGAATAAATTAAAAAGAACCAATGCCTCTGAAAGGCATTGGTTTATTATGTGAATGATTAAAACGGAAGCTCGTCTGTGTTGTCTTCAGCGGGGATAACGACCAGAGGTGTTTTGGGTTTTGTAAGCGCCCCGTTACTTTTCTCTTCTCCGGATTTGTTACTGCCTTGTAAAATTTTAAATATATTGGCACGCACTTCTGTTTTGTACCGTGTGGTTCCTTCTTTGTCTGTCCAGCTATTGCTCGTCAGTTTTCCTTCAATATAAATAAGATTACCTTTTTTTAATTGCTTTTCAGCTCTCTCTGCAACCTCTCCCCACATAATGATATCATGCCATTCTGTGTTGTCTACCCATTTTCCACTATTGTCTCTGAATCGTTCGCTCGTAGCTAAAGTGAATTTGGTGTTTTGTTTGTTTTTGTCGAATGAACGACCAATCGGATCTTTTCCTAATCTTCCGATAAGGGTTACTTTGTTTACCATAATAAATGTTAAAAATTAATGAACTTGATTAAATATACAAAAAAAATTAATGAATTGCGAATCGTGAAGCTTAAGTTATTGCATCTCAATCACAACACTGTCTGCCTTCAACGGGACGCTACTTTTTTTTGTTTCACTATTTTTCAATTTATTTTTAATCAGCAAATGAAAATTTTACCTGTTTTTTATCAGTTGAAAATTATAGCTAAAGCTAATTCATAAAAATAGCCTTTTGTAATTATTTTTTTTTTTTTTTGATTTTTTTTATTCTTATCCAAAATTAGGGAAAATCAGTAGTTTTTGTCTCAAGATATTTTCTGATAATCTTTGGGAAGGCATAGTTTGAAAGTGATTTAGAGAGAACAAACTTGTATCCTGTTTTTAAGTTGAAACCAAATGTACATTCCGTTTCTATGAAAACAGCATTAATTTTCTGATGTGTGAGTGTTTGTTTGAATGTTTCTGAAATAATAAAAGAATTATCGGATTCTGTCAGGCAATAATTCCAATCAGGGTTATTTCTTAATATTTCTGCAAGCTTGGATTTTTCAATTTTTTTGTCTGTTTCTACTAGCGGGAACTCATAAAGGCCAGCCCATATGTCTTTATTGTCTCGTTTGCCTAATAGTACCTGCTCATTTCTTTTTAGTATCAGATAATAAAAGTACCTGTCTTTCTTTTTTATTTTTTTTGTTTTGACAGGAAGTTTATTTACTTCTCCCTTCGAATAAGCAGAACAATGTGTAATAAATGGGCATTTGGAGCAATCAGGTGTAGAAGGTGTGCATTGAGTTGCGCCAAAGTCCATGATTGCCTGATTGTAGAGTCCCGGCTGATTTTTATTCAGTAAGCTATCGGCCAGTTCACGGAATTTATTTTTCCCTTCACTTCTATCTATTGACAGGCCTATGCCAAAATATCGCGCAAGTACCCTGTATACGTTACCATCTATTACCGCGTGCGGGAGATTATACGCAAATGAGGCAATAGCAGAAGCGGTGTAATCACCTACTCCTTTTAATGTGCGTATGTCTGCATAGGTTTCCGGGAATATACCATTCCTCTTTTCTGCAATGTCCTTTGCTGCAGAATGCAAATTTCTAGCCCTCGAATAATAACCAAGACCCTCCCAAAGTTTTAATACTTCATCTTCAGAGGCTGCAGCTAAATCACATACGGTAGGGTAATTTTCTGTAAACTTTAAATAATATGGCAGGCCCTGAGCAACTCTTGTTTGTTGAAGTATGATTTCGGATAACCATATATAATAGGGGTTCTTTATTCCTTTCCAAGGCAAAGGACGTGATTCAGGCTTGTACCATTGTAGTAAATTCTCGGAAAAAAATGATTTTTTATTCATCGTCTGACAGTTTGGTGCCATTCAGAAGTTCATAGTTGATCTTCATTTTGTTGCCAGGAAAGAGAACAATAATTTATTGTTTATCTATTTTGCTCTGTTGAGAACGTGAATTTCTGTGGCTTGTTTTGTCGGGTTCAACATGTCCCGCATTTCTATGTTCAGAATATCACCGGTTAAACTTTTAATGGTAACATTTGATAAAAACACTTTTCCCCCTGAAGTGAATTCAAGTGTATTTCCAATAGAAACAGCTCTGAATTTTGTTTCTCCGGGCCATTTGTTCCCATTCATTATTACTTCACAGGAGCCATCTTCATTGAAGGTAAAGCCCAGTTTTTCACTCTCCCATTTACCATATAATTCTTCAATCTTGTAATTAGGTTCAAAGCAACTGAAACAAAAGATTGCTGTAGCAGCTAAAAGAAATATAATTCGCATAGTTTTGAAAATTTTGTTCTTTAATATTTGCAATTAAGGTTTTAAGGATAGTGAGCTTATTTTATACAAATCTAAAAAATTATATTACTTTCTTTCACCTTAGGTGCAATTCTTTCTGATAGAGCATGTTTTTTTTTCATTAAGGGGGCTCTCTTTCTCTGTTTTTAGAAAAAGGAAATAAAAAAAACTAAGAAAAATAGATTTGTTTGCTTGATTCTTTTTAATAAAGAATTATTATCCTTATTTTTGTTTTCCCTTTGTAATTTTAATTTTGGCAAATCAGTGTTTTTGCATAAATTGGTCTTGTATAAGTTTTACACCCTTTTTATTCAAAACAACGGTTAAAACACACTTTATTTATTATGAGCTATTTGAACGAACTTAATGAGGTTCAACGTCAGGCAGTAACACATATTGATGGCCCTGCTTTGATTATTGCAGGACCCGGTTCCGGTAAGACACGGGTACTCACTTATCGAATAGCTCATTTGATTGATTCAGGTATTGCACCTTGGTCTGTTCTTACGCTCACCTTTACCAATAAGGCAGCTAAGGAAATGAAAGAAAGGATTGCCAATGTTGCCGGAAAAAATGCCGGAAAAATATGGGCGGGAACATTTCATTCTGTTTTTGCACGTATTCTAAGGGTTGAGGCTTCTAAGATCGGATATCCTTCTGATTTTACTATTTATGATAGCAAAGATACTAAAAGTGCTATTACTGAATTGGTGAAAGCGCATGGTCTTGATCCTAAACTGTACAATGCTTCTGCTGTATATAACCGGATTTCCCTCGCAAAGAATAGTCTGATTTCTCCAAAGGCTTATTTTGAAGATGTAAACAGGTTGTTGGAAGATAAGCAGAATAAAATGCCTTACATTTACAAAATCTATGAATTGTATGTAGGCAAATGTAAACGTTCTGCTGCTATGGATTTCGATGATTTATTGTATCAGATGTACCAACTCTTGGAAAATAACCCTGATGTTCTTTCTAAATACAGAGAAAAATTTAAATACATATTAGTAGATGAGTTTCAGGATACCAATCTTTTGCAGTATTCTATTATTAAAAAACTGGTAAGCTACGATGGTAGCAGTAATAATATCTGTGTGGTTGGAGACGATGCTCAAAGTATTTATGCCTTCAGAGGAGCTACTATTCAGAATATCCTTAATTTTGAAAAAGACTTTCCCGGCATTGAAGTGTTTAAACTTGAGCAGAACTACCGGTCTACCAATTATATCATTCAGGCGGCTAATGATATTATCGCAAAAAATAGTAAACAAATCAAAAAAACTATTTTTACGGATAAAAAAGAGGGGGAACTCATAAGAGTAATTAATGCTATTACTGATACAGAAGAGGCAAGACAGGTGGTGAATATGATCGTGGAACAAAAAAACCGCTACCATATTTCTAATGATGACATCGCTATATTGTATCGTACGAATGCTCAGTCAAGGGTGTTTGAAGAGGCACTGAAAAGTAAAAGAATTCCCTATAAAATTTACGGGGGCACTTCGTTTTATGACAGAAAAGAGGTGAAAGACGTTTTGGGCTACCTCAGAGCAGTTGTTAACCCTAAAGACGAGGAAGCACTGAAACGAATTCTGAATTATCCTACGAGGGGTATCGGCCCGACTTCAATATCTAAATTGTTGAAAATTGCTACCGAAGAAAAATTATCACTTTGGACTATCTGCGAAAATGTTCATCATGCTTCTTTACCCAAAAGAACGGAGAATGCTATCAAACAGTTTGTGCAAATGATAAAATTGTTTCAGAAACGTATTGCTAATTCTACAGCATACGAGCTGGCAAAATATATTGTCAAAATGACTGAAATTATTCTGGACCTTAAAAAACCCAGAACGATTGAAGCACAAAACAGAGTCGAAAATGTTACTGAACTTTTAGATGGAATTAAATCCTTCGTTGAAGATGATGAAGTGGATGAATTCAGTACGAATATAGAGGATAAAAGCTTGCAAAGCTATCTGCAGAATGTAGTCTTACTAACTGATCTCGATAAAGATTTGGAAGAAGAAACGCGTGTTAAATTGATGTCAGTTCACTCTTCCAAGGGGCTTGAGTTTAAATCTGTTTTCATTGTCGGGGTCGAAGAAAATTTATTTCCTTCAATGATGGCGCTGAAATCAAAAGATATTAATGCTGCAGTAGATGAAGAAAGAAGGTTGTTTTATGTCGCTGTTACCAGAGCGGAGCAGTTTTTAACGCTATCTTATTCTACGAGCAGGTATCGTTTTGGAAATATGACTTATAACACTTCCAGCAGATTCCTTGAAGAAATATCTTCCAAATATCTTGATTTATCTACTCAAAATAAGACTGCTAAGGTTTCGCAAACATATAATAAGAAAAACACGATGGACAAGCTCAGCACAATGAGTAAGCCCTACGTGAAAGCCAAAATGATGGCAAACTTTAAAGCAAGTCCTATCTCTATGGCCTCCGTTGGTTGTGAAATTCTGCATCAACGATTTGGTAATGGAAAAATTATTTCTATTGACGGGGATGGAAGTAATAAAGTGGCTACTATCTTCTTTGAAGATGAAGTAGGAGAGAAGCGCATTATGCTGAAATTTGCCAAAATACAGGTGCTCGAGTAATTTTTACTTCCCCTTCTCCTTTTAGTATCAGAGGCTTTTTTTTTGTTAATAGTCTTTATGATGATGCGGCCGAATGATAGTCACATTGGTTATTTTTGTGAACCCTTTGTAGCGAGCCTCTCAGCCAGCCTTTCTGTCATCATGGTTTGCCAGGAGGTTTTTAATTCCTTGTCCTTGTCAAATAGCTGATTAAGGTTATCCCGGTCCCAGCACAATAAGTTACATTCTACTGCAGCTTCTATAGTTGTTCTTGATGGGGTGCGCGTTATGAAATTAACAGCCCCGATTAAATGTCCAGCCCCGGGATTGTCTTCTTTTTTTTCTTCGCTTAAGCGCCCCTCTATAAGTAATGAAATATGCTCGGGAGAGCTGTTTTTCTCAATAATACAGCCCCCGGCCTCCACTCGTAACTCCCGGGCAGATTTTATCAATTTAGAAAATTGCTTTATGGTGAAATTATGAAAGCCTTTCTGATAAATTTCCTGCTCAAAGCGCGAAAGTACTATAGGTTTTCTTTCGTTAAACAAATGGATCAATTGAAAAATGTTCACCCCGCTGAAAATTAAACTCCAGAATATCTGATCCGTCATCGGACCATTTACTACAAAAAAATAAAAAGGAAGTAGTGTGAATCCGGCAACTAGAGTTAGTATCCTCAGTAGGAATATGTCTCTGACCAAATAGGATGTTAAGAATAACACATTGGCAATATGAACAAATATCTGTACGCCCATTATATTTTGTCTTTATTACGTTTACCAATGAATTTGTAGATAGTATCCATTATCTCTGTAGGGTCCGAATGATTGGCAACAGTCTTGTTCTGATAGTAAAATTCTACTGCACCTGCTTCGTCAATTAGCATGGTTCCTCCCATTTGCCCGTGATCGCCCTGATTTTTGTTGGACAACCCTTTAGAAAGTGCAATTATTCTTTCATACCAGGTGGTTGGCCCGAAGGCAATCATAAAACTTCTTGTTAATCCTGCCTGTGTGTATACGTTCAGGCTAGGGTCTGTATAAATTTCAACAGGTAGGTTGTATAATTGAAATCGTTCCTTGAAACCTTCTATATATCTTACTTCACCATTTCCTATAATCGCAATCCTGATCCCGAGCTTTGATATTTCATTAATTCTTGGGGAAATTGCCTTCATCTGTGTAGCACATCCAAAACAACCAAAATGCCTTACAAAAACAAAGAGGACAGGCCCACTTTGCCAAAAAATTCCCATATTTATTTTTTCTCCGCTTTCATTCAGAATCTGAGCATCTGTAAATGAATCGGGTACTTTTTTCCCTAATGTCAGTGTATCCATTTGTTTGAAGTTTCTTTTGTATTAGCTTCAAGATAAGCCCTATTCGGCACTCCTCCAAGAGTTATTATGTTCTATTGGTATATTCCAGCAGATATATTTTTTCAGATAAAATTATTTTGGCTGAAACTCAGGGATAAATACCTATAAATCAACAATAAATCTATTGGATTGTTTTATAAGCACCAATTTTTTTATTATTTTTAAGTAAAAAAGTAGGGGAGTTGTTTTTTTAAACGGTTTATTGATGAAAATGATTTACTAAAATAAAATTATAATGAAAATGAAGATTAATATTTTAAGCCTTTTGGTACTGTGTTCAATTTTTGCTTTCTCCTGCAAAAAAGCTTGTGACAAAGATAAATTTTGTGACATAAAAGATTGTTTTGTTTGTGACGATAAAATGTATGGAGATAAAGATAAAGACGATTACTGTCTGTGGGATGAATTGGGGAATAAAATTGAATATTCCGCTATTTCTGAAGATGCCCATGGTAAATATTTTACTGATGATCAAGGTAATAACTTGTTTTTTGGTTCTGATGCAAACGGAGATTACTATACCGATCTGAATGGAGATAAGATTTATCTAAAAGGAAAAGGAACCTATCATAAAGATGTAGAGAAGTATATTCTGTCTCCATTGATTGTAGATGATGAATGTGGATATATTGTCAAGGGTAAAATCAAATATGTTGTCAATGGCCAAACATCCTCAATTGTAGATTATGGTGACGGGACAATTGATGCCTGGGCAGTAAAGACTATCTATTTGAAAAAAGACTATAAAAAGCATGGTTCAAAAGGCTGGGACAAAGACTGTACCTATACTAAATGCTGTAAGTTTGAACAAAAATGCAAAGAAGAAGTTACTGATAGCGCTGAAGAAGATGTAGAAATCTCCTATTAATATTATTGCAGTTCTTCCATCTCCGGAAGGACTGCTTTTTAATCTTTCTTCAGGTTTGAATAAACAGGAATTTAAATGCTGTTTCGATGATTATTTTGATGCAATCAGAAATTATTTGTATTACCGTTCAGGTGATGCGGAGCTTTCCTCTGATATTGCACAGGATGTGTTTATGAAACTATGGGAAAAACAAATCCCCTTTGAAAATGGAAGAACCAAAAGTCTTCTTTATAAAATGGCAGCAGATTCTTTTGTCTCCCATATCAGAAAATCAGAAATTAAAAGCAGGCATATGCATTCCGTCATGTTGTCGTTTGATTTGGAAAATGAAGGAAATGATTCAAAACTTGCTGAACGTAAGAAGTATTATGAGGAAGCTTTAAATGTACTGCCTGAAAAGCAACGCACCGCTTTTCTTATGAATAAAATAGAGGGACTCACTCATAAAGAGATTGCAAGCCGCCTGGACCTATCTGTAAAAGCTATTGAAAAACGAATCTCTAAAGCCTTTGCTTCTCTCAGAAAATATGTAAAATTATTAAAATGATACCGGATGATTTAAATATACACAAAGATGATACCCCGGAAGAGTTTAAGATCTTCGAAAAGATGAAAGTGGCCTATGATAAAGACAAATCCCAGGTTTGGGAGGAACTGAATGAACAGATTGCCTCTCCCCTTAAGACATATTGGTTTTTACCATTCAAATTACTTGTAGCTGCTTCCCTGTTAATTTTTTTCACTGTCGCTTTGTTTTGCAATTTTTATACTGAAGAAATTTTCTGTGAAAAAGGGGGCTACATCAACTTTGACCTTCCCGATGGTTCTGTAGTGACTTTAAATTCTGACAGCAGGGTTTCCTATGCCCCTTATTGGTGGTACGTCAACCGTTCAGTAGTATTGGACGGTGAAGCATTTTTTGAAGTTCAAAAAGGCAGCAAATTCACGGTAGTTTCTACACGGGGAACTACCGCTGTGTTGGGAACAAGCTTTAATGTAAGGGCAAGAGAAGAAATATATGAAGTCACCTGTCTTACCGGTAAGGTGAAAGTCAGTTCGATGACGACAGAAAAAGATATCGTTCTTATTGCTAATGAAAAGGCTGTGCTCAAAGAAAAAAATCTGCTTAAGATTGTCAAAGTGAATGTGGAGTCTGAAACAGCATGGAAGAACCTGCAGTTTTATTTCGATTCAGCCCCATTGGATTTTGTAATCGATGAAATGGAGAGGCAATATGATGTTACGATTCAGTGCGACATTAAATTAAGCTATTCAGGTTCATTCTCCAAAGACATTGACCTTGAAGATGCTTTGAATTTGATTTGTTTGCCATTTAATCTTAGTTTTGTTAAAGCTACCAAAAAGAATTATAAAATTGTAGATAATAATTAGTGAGGATTCACGATTGCTTTAGTAAGGTATTTAATACGTTTTTTCTTTTGTTTTTCTGTATTTGCATAATGCACTCACAGTCTTTCAGACTGCCCGGGAAAGTCTTTAGCCTCCATGATGCACTTATTTTTTTAAATAAAAACTATAAACTGGAATTTTCCTGTAATAGTAAATTGTCAGCTTCCTGTACGGTTGACAATACTTTAAATTATAGCAGTATTGAGGAAGCACTGAATTCATGGACAGAAGATTGTGAACTCAGATATAAAATCATAAATAAGGTTTTTGTATTTTATAAATCTAAAATTAATAAAGAATCAGGTGGCCTCAAAAAAACACCTGTAATCTATCATGTTAAAGGAAAAGTTATTGATGCCATAAGTAAAGAACCTCTGCCGTTTTCTTCTGTTTCTATTGGGATTTCTCAGATTCTTACTGACGAAAATGGCTTTTTTTATTATCAAACTAAAGATAGTGTTGTTGTATTTAGTGTTTCACATGTCGGCTATTATGATTATTCAGATAGTATTAATGGAAATGATGAAATTAATATCGGACTTATTCCTTCTATAACTAAATTGAAAACAATAACTGTAAATTCAGGTCCTGGAATTAATATAATTAACCTTTTGGAAAAACCAGGAGTTGAAAAAATAAACCTTCCGTTCTCTACCCTGATTCCTTCAAATACGAATAATAGTGTTTTTGCAGCATTGAGACTCAGGCCCGGCGTAATGGCAGCAGGAGAACAAAGTCGCGATTTTATTGTATGGGGTTCTTATAAAGGGCAATCCCATATATATTTTGATGGTATAACGGTGTTCAGCAGCAGCAGTATTAATGAAAATATTGGGACTGTGAATCCATTAATGGTCAGGGATGTTGAAATTCATAAAGGTGGTTATCAGGTTAATCTGGGTGACAGGGCAGGGGCTGTCGTTAATATTGTCAGTAAATCAGGGAACCCTGAAAAAATTGAAACGGACCTCAGTATCTGTAACCAATCAGTCAGTGGTCGGTTGAATATTCCGATCAATAAAAAATCGGCAGTTCAATTTAGCCTGAGGTCCACCTTTCCCGATGTCTTTAACCCCTCAACATATAATAAGGATACTTTGATGACTCACTATTTCGGCGACCTGAATCTTAAATATGAGTTGCCTATGAAAAATGGAGACAACCTAAGTGTCAGCCTGATTGCTAATATAGATGATTTTGCTACAAAATCCGGTGAAAAAAATGGTTTTAAAGAGTATTTCAGCAGCAGAGAACAAAACAGGTATCAGCTTGGAGGCTCTGTACGATTTAGTAAAAAGTGGAAAAAAGCTGGCAAAACTAATTTTTTTACTGCATTTTCTCACCTTAATACAGATCGGAATAACCTGATTGCCTTTGATGACATACAGGTTTTATCAGAAAAATTTCTGGAAACTTATACTACCTCGAATGCAGTGTCAGAATATTATTTCAGGACGGAACAACACCTGCCTGCAAGTAAGTTTCAGGAGGTTTCATTCGGCCTTGGAACAGTTTTTAACCAAGCTCATTTTTCCCGGGATACTGCCGGTGTGAATTATAAAAACACAGTTAATTCGGCATGTAGAATCACTTCTTTTTTGATGGATAATTTTAATATTACCAAATACCTGAGTCTGCAGCCGGGTATTCAGGCTGACCTTTTCTTTGGAGAAACAGTTTCTCCTTATTGGCAACCAAGAATTAATGCTGTTTTTAAACCCTTGAAAAATCTGAAAATAAAACTCGCATGGGGTATATATAATCAATATATAGTTGAATACGCCTTTGTGGATGATTTGAATAACCGTTTTTTTTTCTGGGATATCCCTGATAATGTAGAGAAAAAGCCATTGCAAAGTATGCATTATCTGCTTTCCCTTTCCTATGGGCAACAATATTTCAATTTTAAATTGGAAGGGTTTTATAAAACTATTGCAAATCTTACTCAGTTTGTTCAGGTCGATCAAATGAAAGAAGTAAGTATTCAATCGGGTGAAGCAAGAAGCTATGGGGTGGATTTTTATCTAAACACTGAATTTAAAGGGCAGAAAATTTGGCTTACTTATTCACTGGCTAAAACGGAGGAAAGATTTGATAAAAATTCGTCCTACCACCGGGCTTTACACGATCAGAGACACGAGTTTAAAGTAGCAGGCTTGTTTCGGTTTAAACCTGTATTCTTTTCCGTGAATTATGTTTTTGGCAGCGGGCTTCCCGACCCTCAGGATCTTTCTTCTGATAATAATATCCGAACCTACAATAGGTTGGATGTGGCATTAATGGGCAGACATGAAACGGAAAAAATAAAAATAGATGCAGGATTTTCTCTTGTTAATGTTCTTAATACCCAAAATGTGCGATATGATAATTTTTCTAATTTTCCGGATGGCACTACTAGGTTTGCTGAAAGTTATGGCATCACACCCTCCGTTTTTGTGAATATCTCTTTTTGAAATTTATTCCCGCCATACAGAATAGAACAGAACCTGAGTGGGTTACATTTATTAATAATTTTATTTTTTTGTTCTTAATCAATACAGTATTTGCATATAATTTCCGTTCTTTGTGAATATTTTATGAAATTAGCAGACTTTTTAATAAATAATCAGCTTGTAACGAACATTTTAATCACAAAATGTGTTACTTTTGTAGTAGATTAGATTTAATCTAAATATAAAACTAAATAAGAAAATGCCTGAAAAAAAATTAATATACCTTGATAACAATGCAACTACTCCGCTTGACCCCAGGGTTTTAGAAGCAATGTTGCCTTATTTTACTCAACATTTTGGAAACGCAGCAAGCCGGAATCATCCCTTTGGTTGGGCTGCTGAAGGTGCAGTAGATACAGCAAGAGAACAAATAGCAGATTTGATTGGAGCTGACCCACGCGAAATAATCTTTACCTCCGGTGCTACGGAAGCTGATAACCTTGCTATAAAAGGGGTTGCAGAAATGTATAAACGTAAAGGTAATCATATTATTACGCTCGAAACTGAACATAAAGCGGTTTTGGATACCTGCAAAAAACTTGAAAAAGAAGGCTGCGAGGTTACTTACCTCAAAGTACAAAGAAATGGCCTAGTTGACCTTAAAGAACTTAAGGCTGCGATCCGGCCTGATACAATTCTTGTTTCAATTATGTTTGCCAACAATGAAATTGGCGTTGTTCAGCCAATGAAAGCTATCGCAGATATATGTGCAGAAAACAAAGTGCTATTTATGTCTGATGCCACTCAGGCAGTAGGTAAAATACCTGTAAATGTAAAAGAACTCGGTATTCATATCATGGCTTTTACCGGGCATAAAATGTATGGCCCTAAAGGAGTAGGTGTTCTTTATGTATCCCGCAAAGGACCCCGTGTGAAAGTTACTTCTCAAATGGATGGCGGCGGTCATGAACGTGGAATGCGTTCAGGTACATTGAATGTTCCTGGAATAGTAGGAATGGGTAAGGCTTGTGAGATTTGCAAAAATGAAATGGAAGCGGATGCTGAAAGATTGGAGAAGTTAAGAGATAAGCTGGAAACTGAACTGATGAAAATGGAAGAAGTTGTATTTAACGGACACCTTGACTACAGAATGCCTCATATGACCAACCTTTCTTTCAAACACGTTGAAGGGGAAGGTCTGATGATGACTTTTAATCAAAATATCGCTTTATCCTCCGGTTCAGCTTGTACCTCTGCTTCGCTGGAACCTTCTTATGTGTTGAAAGCACTTGGCCTTGGTGACGACCTTGCACACTCTTCCCTCCGTATAAGCCTTGGGCGTTTTACCAAAGAAGAAGATATTGATTTTGCTATCGAAGCTATAAGGAACGGTGTAAATCACATGAGAGAACTTTCTCCAATCTGGGAAATGTTCAAAGAAGGTATTGACCTTGACTCTGTTCAATGGAGCGAACATTAAAATATTAATTTATTAAATAACAATCAAGCTGTTTGTCAGCTCAAAATATATTATTATGGCTTATTCAGAAAAATTGCTCGATCACTTCAAGAAACCTAAAAACGTTGGAACACTCAACAAGGACAAAAAAAATGTCGGTACAGGCCTTGTCGGTGCTCCTGAATGTGGTGATGTTATGAGACTTCAGATTGAAGTTGACGAAGAATCAGGTGTAATTAAAGATGCTAAATTTAAAACTTTCGGTTGCGGTTCTGCTATCGCATCCTCTTCTCTTGCCACCGAGTGGCTTAAAGGGAAAACTATTGAGGAAGCGGCATCAATTGATAATATGGATATTGTAGAAGAGTTGGAATTACCTCCTGTTAAAATTCATTGTTCTGTCCTTGCAGAAGATGCTATTAAATCTGCTATTAAGGACTATCAGGATAAGAACGGCCTCTGATTTTATTATAAATTAAATTTAATTAGATGATTTTTGTTTCAGATAATGCAAAGAAACAGATTGTTAAAATTATCACTACAAATGAGAAAATTGATGACTCTTATTTTGTAAGGGTAAGTGTTACAAGTGGTGGTTGTTCGGGACTTAGCTATAATATGGATTTTGATAATGAATCTCAACCCGAAGATCAGGTCTTTGAAGATAACGGAGTGAAAGTAGTTACTGACCTTAAAAGCTTTTTGTATTTGTTCGACTCAACCTTAGAGTTTTCTGGAGGTCTTGATGGCAAAGGCTTTCAGTTTGTCAACCCTAACGCTTCCCGGACCTGTGGTTGTGGAGAAAGTTTTGCTGTTTAATCAATTATAAAATTAATCCGAACCAATTCAAATTGCGATGTACTGAATTGGCCTGTACTTGCCTTTCCTGTCAGGTGAAATACAACTTGATATCCTCCTCTTAAGGATTTCATTAATCAACAGCATCCAATCATGTTTTATCGTCAGCGATATAGAATAGTGCTACGCAGTAGAGCAGACTGTTGTTGCTGTTTTTTTAGCAACAGCGGGCTGAGTGATGAACGAATATATTAAAGACTAAATGTCTTTCTTGTATGAAGTGAATCCCTCGCTATGCAAGGCAGCGCCCGGACACCCTTCAAAAGAAATTAAAAAAAAGAGTTGCTTGAATAAAAACCGGATGTCTTCTATTTGCCGAATCGATTTCTTCTGATCGTAGTATAAAACAGACCAAATATAACCAGGATGATTATAGGAACAATTAAATTAATTACCTGCCATTTTGTTTCTTCTCTGAATGCCCTCTCCTGATCCATAGGGCGCAATTTTATCTCCTTATTTCTTGCAGCAATGATCCCTTTATTGTCAATCATATATTCAATGCAGTTCATCAGAAAATCATTATTGCCATAGATGAAATTATCATATCGGTTTAAACCCAGTTCCATAGGCCTGCCCTTAGGGTGTTCTTTTGTTCTGTATATATCTCCCCTTTGGGTTCTGTAAACATCGTTTTTAATGATGTCACCGTCTGAAATCACCACCATTTTTGTAGAAACGCCTTCTTCCTTATATGGCTGTCCCATGGTATTTAGCGCTAAGCGCATGCTGTCAGGCACCCGGTTTTTATAATAAGAAGAGAAAGCCCCTTCAAGTAATACGGCAACATTCTGATTTCCTTTTGTAAAGGCTTCCTGCCCGATTCCCTGATCTAAAATACCAAAGTTTACCCTTACAGGGGGGTATTGAACTTTACTGTATTTTGACGTTCTCAACAAAGGTGTTTTTTTGATGTATTTTTCAGTCTTAATAGTATCAATACTTGCAGGGTAACGGGAATCTACAAATTCAAGGTTTTGAACGATTGGATGTTGAATGTTGTTTTCTCCTGTTTCCTGAGCATCTAAGGGGGTCATGTAGGGTTTTAGCTTAGGGTGGTAAAACCATTTTCTTGCTTTGATATCCGGTTGTCCGGGAATAGCGCTTACATCTATAGGAATGACAGTAGATTCCCAGTCAAGAACAAGATTTTGGTTTATTCTTGCACCATAACTAAATAATAGGTTGCTAATGTCAAGCTTGTGTTCGTTTGGCATGAATGCCCCCCGCCTTCTCATGCTATCCAGTTCCATGTTCAATGCGTCAACAAGCCAAATTACTTTGCCGCCATTCATTACGTATTGGTCAATCATAAACAAATGTTTGTCACCAAAAGGCTTTAAAGGCTTAGGGATTATCAGAACATGTACATTTGTATCAATGTAGGTTACCTTGTCCAGGTCAAGCCGCCATATATCGTAATATTCAAACATCGATGCCTCAAAGGATTCTGTCCAAGGTCTCTGTAATTCCCCATGTCCTGTCAGGAGTAAAACCCTTGGGCGTGTTTTGATTTGAAGTTTATGAATAGCATTGGCAAATTTATATTCCAAAAGATTTATTGAAGAATTAATTTCTTCTGCTTTTGAAAAATCCGTATTGTATTTTCCTGTGCTTTCTAAAAGCTTGATGATCATTTTATCCCCTTTGTATCTGACCACAGCATAAGGGAAAACCAACATTTTTTTACGAACAGCACCACCCCTTCCGGTATTGGTAAGGTTTATCGGATATATGCCATCTTTTTGAAGTCTTTCTCCGTTTTCTATGTTTTCTTCTTTTGTGCCGGACATAGGGTTGACCCATCTGACATTTATCATAGAACTGTTGCTTCTTAATTTGGTGATAAGGTCTGAGGTGGCCGATTGCAGTCTTTTAAAAGAAGAAGGAAAGTCCCCCTCAAGTAATATCTCTATTGTAACGGCATCATCCAGTTCTTCTACAAGTTTGTAGGTTGCTTCATTTAAAGTAAAACGCTTGTCTTCTGTTAAATCGATAGCTGAATAATAAAAGCTGGCTATAATATTAACGAAAATCAAAATTCCAATCAGAAGAGTCAGATTCAGAAGTGATTTAATAAAACTTGAATTTTGCATTTTTTTTTATTTTGATATTACCACTTTCTTTTCTCAAGGACAAATTTTGTACATCCCAAAAAACCAATAATCATTGCTGCAAAATAAATGACATCCCTCGAATCAATTAATCCCCGGCTGATAGAAGCATAGTGGTAATTGATTCCGATTGACTCAACAATAGCATCGGCCTTAGCATAAAAAATTTCCAAACGGGCAAAGCTGGAAAAAGCATCATAGAAAAATCCGCAAAGAAATAAACTTATCATAAAGGCTATGATTTGATCGTTGGTAATGGAAGAGCTAAAAATGCCAATGGCAACAAATACAGCTCCAAGACCAAACAACCCCAGATAGGAACCCCATGTTGTACCTACGTCAAGGTTGCCTTTCGGCATGCCAAGCTGATAGACAGAGTAATAATATATCAGTGTGGGAAGGATAGATAGCATGACCAGAAAAACACAAGCAAAATATTTACCCAGAATTATCTCCCAGTCACTAATTGGCCTGGTAGCCAACAGTTCCATTGTGCCGGTCTGTGTTTCTTCTGCAAAGGTACGCATAGTAATTGCCGGAATCAGAAACAAGAATATGTAGGGGGCCATCCTGAAAAAGGAATCAAGACTTGAAAATCCGTAGGTAATTACACTGTAATCAGGGAAAACCCAAAAAAATAATCCTGTAGCAACTAAAAATACGCCTATTGATATATACCCAATGAGTGAGCTTAAAAACAGGTTGACTTCTTTTTTAAAAATACTTAACATCTTTATTATTCTGCTGTGGTGATTTACAGGGTTGTTCTTATTTATTTCATTTGTTATTGATTAATAACAATTTTTTTCTTCTCCATATTGTAACTTTCGCAAATTTACATGGAATTATTTAATTCTTATATGATTTGAACGAAGAATATGAAGATTAACTTGTCCGGATAGTGGCTAAAGTAAAATTTTTGTTTAAAAAGTAAAGATTTATTCTTTTTAAGGAGCTGTTTTATTGTCTCATCCCTCAATAATGACGGGATGTCGATCATTATAAATTTTAAGCGTTTTAAAAAGCTTTGATTCTATGTCTTCAACGGACATGTCTTCTAATGTTTTCAACAACCTTTCGTCATCGCCTATCCATTCTTTGAAGTTTTTGACATTATAATCTTTTACAACACCGGAATCGAATAACATAATTTTTTTTACAAGTGTTCTTTCGCGGTTTGTTACTGTTTTTTGAGCCACTTTTGCCCCGGTAAAAGGACTATAGACCTCCATTTCTACTTCCTTGTCTGTAATAGCAGGGTAATAAAAGTAATTAATACGTCCGATTATATATAAACGTACAAAATAGATTACCCCTTTTTGATTGTCTGCCTTAACTTTAATATAGGGCATTCCTTTAATAGACAGCCCCCAAATATTATCAATCGATTTTATTTCAGATGAAGCGAGCCTGGACATAGAATTTTCTGAAAGGAAAAGTAAATTCTGTTCCCCATCCATCATATAGTCAAAATCGGGTATTTTGAATAAAGGGTATCCGGGTTTGTTGTTTTTGAATTCCTGATGATTGGTATATACTCCATTAGTAAAGCTGAAGCTTTTGTTGATTTTTTTCTGAGCATTTAATTGAAATACAAGCAAACTACAGAAACAAAGTAAAAGCAATTTTGATGGAGTTATGTTTTTAATACTATTCAATGCTTTCGTTTTTTAATTAAACACCAATTATATTTAAAGATCAGAGGCATAAGTTAGCGATTGCCGCCCTGAACATATGCCCTCTGATCTCTCTATTGCAAATTCCAAACCAACAAAATATTGCTGTTCTTTTGTCGGTATATACTCTACGCATTATTAAACGTTAACAAGCTGCGAATTGTAAGGTAAAACAGAATGATTGTTAGTTAACTCACTAAAACGGCTTCTTCCACCATTACTTTTGCCTGAGCTATTGCATTGTCAAGCCCCTGAGGGTTTTTGCCGCCTGCTGTAGCAAAAACTGCCTGACCTCCGCCACCTCCCTGTATTTCTCTCGATACAGTTTTTATGATTGTTCCAGCACTGATGTTAAAGTTGTCTACTACCGTTTTATTTATAGAAACAGTTAAAAGGGCTTTACCTTTGTTTTCAGAACCTAAGACTAATACAAGGTTATCAAACTCTCTCGATAGTTCATTGCTTAATTGTTTAATTCCATCTTTTGAATTGATGTTGGTTTTTGTGCCAAGGAAATGCACGGAACCAATTTTAATAACCGCATTTTTAAGTTCATCCTTTGCCAGCTTTGCTTCAAGTGAGGCCATTTTCTCCAGGTCCTTTTTAAGCTTTTTGTTAGTGTCAATTAAATCTTCTATAGATTTGAAAATATCTTTAGGGTTTTTTAAAACCCCTCTGATTGCAGATAATTTACTGAGTTCTTCCTGAACATATTGCTCGGCTGCCCCTGCAGTAATTCCTTCAATACGTCTTATCCCTGAAGCTATTGATGTTTCAGTGACTATTTTGAAGAGGCCGATCTGTCCGGTAGATTTCACATGACAGCCTCCGCAGAGTTCTTTTGAAAAACCTTCTTCAAAGGTTATAATTCTGACGTATTCACCATATTTTTCACCAAAAAGCATCATAGCACCGGATTCTCTTGCTTCTTCGACAGGTACATTTTGTTGCTCATATAATGGGATGTTAGCCCTTATTTTAGCATTTACTATTTTTTCAACTTCCAGGATTTCTTCATCTGTCATTTTGCCCGGGTGAGAAAAGTCGAAACGCATTTTATCGGGAGAAACATAAGACCCTTTTTGTTGAACATGTGTACCCAAAACCTCACGCAAAGCAGCATGTGCTAAATGTGCCACAGAGTGGTTGTTCTCAGTAAGTTTTCTGTTCTTAATATTGATTTCAGCCCGAACATTAGCGGAAGGGTTTTCAGGAAGTTTTGCAACCCAGTGAACAATCAGGTTGTTTTCCTTTTTTGTATCAATAACAGGGATTTTTTCATCTCCGAACCAAAGTAATCCTTTATCGCCAACCTGTCCTCCCGCCTCTGCATAAAAAGGAGTTTTGTCAAGTACTATCTGATATAATTCCTTTTTCTTGGCAATGACTTTTCTGTATTTTATGACTTTGCTTTCTGAACGGTGATCGGTATAGCCTGTAAATTCAATATTTGAGCTTTCAGATAATTCTATCCAATCACTAACATCTTTTAAGGCATCTTTCTGAGATCTTGCTTTTTGTTCTGAAAGAGCCTTTGAGAATGCCTTTTCGTCAACAGACCATCCTTTTTCTTCAGCAAGTAAAGAAGTAAGGTCATAGGGAAAGCCAAAAGTGTCAAAAAGCATAAAGGCGTCTTCGCCCTTTATCTGATTATTTACAACCTTCAGGTTTGCAAATAACTTTAATCCCCTTTCCAGTGTTTTCAAAAATGCTTCTTCTTCCCCTTTTATTGTGTTGCTTATTAGCTTTTGCTGTGCCTTTACTTCAGGGAAAACTTCTTCAAACATGTCAGCTAAAGTAGGGAGCAATTTATATATAAAAGCCTCTTTGATGTCCAGAAAACTGTAGTAATACCGAACGGCACGACGTAATATTCTCCTGATGACGTAGCCGGCACCTGTGTTTGAAGGTTGTTGTCCGTCTGCTATTACCATTGTAACTGCACGGAGATGATCAGCAATCACCCGCATTGCTATATCTTTCATGGCATCCTTTTCATAGGAACCGCTGTATTTTTTACCCGACTCCTTTTCTATTAATTTAATGAAAGGGCTGAAAATGTCAGTGTCATAATTTGAAGTCTTCTGTTGAAGAACCATACATACCCGTTCAAGTCCCATACCGGTATCAATACATTTATTGGCAAGGGTAACCAAGGATCGGTCGGCCTTGCGGTTGTACTGCATAAATACAAGGTTCCATATTTCAATAACCTGTGGGTGGTCTTTGTTTACCAAAGTTTTGCCATCAACAAGCGAACGTTCTTCTTCTGACCGAATGTCAATATGAATTTCTGAACAGGGACCGCAAGGTCCTTGTGCGCCCATTTCCCAAAAGTTTTCCTTCTTCCCAAACGGGAGGACTCTGTCCGGGCGGACCCATTTTAACCAAAGTTTTTCGGCTTCATCATCAAAAGCTACTCCGTCTTTTTCGTCCCCTCCAAAAACAGTAACGTAGAGTCTGTCTTCGTCCATTTTGTAAACCTTGGTCAATAACTCCCAGGCCCATTCTATTGCTTCTTCCTTGAAGTAGTCTCCGAATGACCAGTTACCAAGCATTTCAAACATTGTCTGATGATAACTGTCCCTGCCCACGTCTTCCAGGTCGTTGTGTTTTCCGGAAACCCGAAGGCATTTTTGAGTGTCTGCAATTCTTGCAGATACAGGAGTCTCGTTACCAAGAAAAAAATCTTTGAATTGTGCCATTCCTGAGTTGATAAACATCAGCGTAGGGTCATTCTGATTAACGATGGGTGCTGAAGAAACTATCTTATGTTCTTTGCCTTCAAAGAAGTCTAAAAATTGTTGGCGAATTTCTTTTACGGTATTCATACTTTTACTGATTCTGAGTTATTTTTGTTATTTACTGCAAATATAATAGTCCTGCTAGTATTTAACTCTATTGGTTCTAAATTAATTTCAGCTTTTGTTTATTTATTTATTCTGATTGACCAGTTTTGAATGCATCTTTTTTGGTTGTTTTTTGATGATTTTTGTAAAAAAGATTGCTTTTTGGCCAAAGCCATACTTTTTCAGAGCAATTGACTGCCCCCAGCAATTGGCTGCATTTTTGAAACATATGGTTGATTTTGTGTTATTTTGTAAAATTTAATTCTGTTTCATGCTGCTATTTTGCTGTAATTCTAAGTTTTTGTTCTGCGTTGTTCTTGTTTTGTTATTTTCCGAAATAAACAATTTGCCCAAAAATTTGGATAATAGGACACTTTCTGCTTAAATTTGCCTTGTGGGTTCTGTGTTTTGTTCTCGGATTCATACAATTTTAATACTCCTTTTTTAACTATATTTTATTTTCATGAGAAAAGAAAAGTATATCTATAATAAACAGACGCTTCGTTATGAGAAGGTGACGTCCCCTTTGAAACAAAAAATTTTCAGAGCCCTTGGATTGACTGTCTGTGTTGCTGTTTATACTACTGCACTTGTATTATTTGTTTCTAAAGATAACCAATCTCCTGCTGAATTGGCTGATATGAAACAAAAATATCAATCTATGAATTATCAGATCGATATGATGAGTACAGCACTTAATAATATCCACGACAGAGATGAAGCTATTTACAGGCAGGTACTTGAAATGGATCCTACTGATCAGGGTATCTGGAATGGCGGACGTGGTGGCAGTGATAAATATGCTGAACTGAGACATCTTTCAGATGCTGATCTTTTGATTGCCACTTCCAAAAAATTGGAAAAATTAAGACATCAGCTTGCTGTTTCTGCTAAATCACAGGACGATATTATTAAAAGGGCACAAGACAAGGAAAAGATGCTTTCAGCAATACCTTCTATACGTCCAATTCGCAAATTAAAGAAAAAAATTCAACACCTTTCAGGCTTTGGTTACCGTACACACCCGGTTTTCAAAAGACGTAAAATGCATACAGGTATCGATTTTGGTGCCCGAAGAGGTACTCCTATTTATGCTACAGGTGACGGGAAAATTGTTCGCGTGGAATACAAGAGGACCGGTTACGGAAGAAATGTTGTAATCGACCATGGTTTTGGGTATAAAACCCTTTACGGACATATGTCAAAAGTGAAATGTAAAGTTGGTCAGAAAGTAAAAAGAGGTGAAGTGATAGGCTTGGTGGGTAGTACCGGAACATCTACCTCTCCACATGTTCATTACGAAGTCCTTCACAAAGGTAAAAAAATCAATCCCCTTCCTTTTTGTCTCGATGGCTTAAGTCCCGAGGAATACAAGGCATTTGTAAATGCTGCAACTGCTGAAAATCAAGCGATGTCATTGGAATAAGTTCCTTCTCGATATAAATAAAAAAACCTTCTGAGTTAGTTCCCGGAAGGTTTTTTTATTATATTGAATTCAGATAAGTTCAATTACTTTCTAAAAATCAGCTATGGCAAAATTGAATCAACTGGTGATAGGCCTTAATGTAGAGGAAAAAACATTGCTTTCCTGGAATAAAAACTTTAAAATTCACCCTCAGGAAGACGAAAAAGGGGAGTTAGTCTATTCGAAGGAGCAAGTGGATTTTATTACGCATATTCATTTCCTGATAAAAAAAAGAGGCTTTACTATTATAGGGGCTAAAATGGAGTTGAAAAAAAAAGATGTCATCAATGAAAAAAGGGATACCACTATTCAAAAATTGACTCAGATTAAAGGGTTCCTTGAAGAACTAAAAGATAATATCTAAGAAGGTTCCTGGTCTAATCTTCTGTTTTTAAATTGTACTTTTCCATATACTTGTTGTATAAATCCTTCTGTTTGTCGTTCAGGTTTACTTTTCGTCCCACCATGTACGCGTCCGTTATTACAGAAGTCCTCATATCAAGAACATCTCCTTCCGAAACTATAAAAGTGGCATCTTTTCCTTTTTCAATACTTCCTGCTCTGTCATCTATTCCCAGGATCTGAGCTGTTGAAAGTGTCAGAGCGCTTATTGCTGCTTCTTTGTCAAGACCATGAGCTACAGCCTGTCCCGCCTGAAACATCAGGTTCCTTACGTTCCAGCTTCCCTGATTATTCAATGAAAATGCGAATTTGATTCCCTTTTTTTGCAATACAGATGGGGTCAGGAAAGGTTGGTTCACATCTGCATCATCCCGACCGGGTAACTGATGAATATCGTGCAATATTACAGAGATATTTTTTTCTTTAAGGAAATCTGTAATTTTCCAGGATTCCGTAGCGCCCTGTATCACAATTTCTACGCCGTATGTTTGTAAGATATTGACAGCATCCATCATGGATTTTGCGTTATTGCTATGCACTACCAAGGTCTTCTCTTTGCTGAAAAGGGCCTTCATTGTCTCAAACTTAAGGTTCTTTTTTTCAACAGTTGATTTTTGAGCATAGGCCTTAGCAGCATCAAAATATACCCTGATTGCCTGAAGGTTTTCATTGTAATTTTTATTTAGTTCAATACGACCTTTCTGTGCCCACCATCCTGTATGACGTACCCGGGAAGGCCAGCGAAGATGAACGCAATTGTCTGCTTTTAATATAGCATCTTCCCAATTGTCTGCCTCGGTATATACTAATGAAGATTGTCCGGAAATACGGCCACCCGAAGGAACAACCTGAGCTATCAACACTCCGTTAGAACGTACGGTAGGTATTACCTGAGAGTCGGTATTATAGGCTATTACCGAACGGATATTGGGGTTAAAATGTCCCACTTCCCTGTAGTCGATTGTAGCGCGGACTGCCTGTATTTCTTCCAGGCCCAATCTTGTATTTGGGGCTATTATTCCCGGATACAGATGTTTGCCTTTTCCGTCTATTGTTAAATCATATTTAGCCTGAACCTTAGTTTCCATAGATTCAACAAAATCAATTTTTCCGTCACTGACACCCACCATTCCGTTCTCAATCACTTCGCCATTCCCAACATGAATCGTAACATTGGTATAAAGGAAATTAGTTTCTTTTTCCTGTCCCTGTGAATTCAAAGACAGGGTAATTAAAAGGAGAATTATATATATAGTTTTCATTTTTATTCTGTTTATTGCGGATTATAATGTTATTCGGCCAGTTGTTCTATATTGTAATCTTTGAATGTGTTGCAATCTTTTTCGCAACATTGATAGTGTCGTTTAGGCATATACATGGGAGGTTGTGTTTTTTTGCCCTTTTTTTCAGCATCCAGCATTTTTTTAATCAATCGGTTTCTTTCTGTTTTAATTTCTTCTCTTTTTAGCTTGTCTTCCTCTATGTCAAATAAACAAATGCCATCTACAAAAGTCTTTTCTGCCCTTGCATAAATCGATAGGGGATTGTCTGACCATAAAACAATATCAGCAGATTTTCCGGACTTTACAGATCCTGTTTTATCGTCAAGATGAAGTAGTTTTGCAGGATTCAATGTTACCATATTCCAGGCAGCCTCTTCTGTCATTCCTCCGTATTTTACCCCCTTTGCTGCTTCCTGATTCAGTCTTCTGCCCATTTCTGCATCATCAGAATTTATTGCAACTACAATCCCCATATCATCCAGGATTTTTGGATTGTAGGGAATGGCATCCATAACTTCATATTTATAGGCCCACCAATCTGAAAATGTTGAGGCACCGGCACCATGCTCTTTCATTTTGTCAGCTATCTTGTAGCCTTCAAGTATATGCGTAAATGTATTCAATGTGAAATTGTATTTCTCTGCGATCCGCATCAACATCGTTATCTCGCTCTGTATATAGGAGTGGCAGGAGATGAATCGTTCCTTGTTAATGATTTGTAAAATAGCATCCAGTTCTATGTCTTTTCTGACTGTTTTGCCATTTTTTATTGCTTCCCCGTATTCATTGGCTCTGGTGAAATGATCCTCATAAACTTGTTCTACGCCCATCCTTGACTGTGGGAACCGAATTCTGGCATTTTCTCCCCAATTGGATTGTTTTACATTTTCACCCAATGCAAATTTTATAAATCCATCAGCCCCTTCATATTTGATCTCCTCAGGTAAACTTCCCCACCTGAATTTAATGATTGCCGATTGACCGCCTATTGGATTTGCGGATCCGTGAAGTAGCTGAGCGCCTATTACTCCTCCGGCTAATTGCCGGTACATGTTGATGTCTTCAGAGTTGATAACATCACCAATACGAACTTCTGCTGAACTTGCCTGAGTACCTTCGTTAACTCCGTAATTTATGCAGATATGGGAGTGTTCATCAATTATACCCGCCGTCAGATGTTTGTTCGTTCCGTCAATTATTTCTGCTTTTGAATCTTTTATATTCTTTCCAATTTTAGCAATTTTACCTTCTTTTACAAGAACATCCGTATTTTTAAGTATTCCTTCCTTCTCTCCGGTCCAAACAGTTGCATTTTTGATTAATACAGTCTTTTGTTCAGGAATCTTATCTTTTTTATAACCATAAGGTGACCAGGGGAATAGAATTTCTCCATATGATCCGGCATATTTTACCGGCATTTTATCAGGTTTAATCTCCGTGTCGCCCATTCTTTTTGCAGACCAGGAAATCCAGTTACCATCAGGTTTCATTGCCTGACCTGTCCATAAAGACTTGCTTACACTACCGGAAAACCGGTAATATTGATCTCCTGTAATTGAACTGTCTTTTTTGTTAAAGGAAAAGTTGATATTATTATTTACCAGATTGTGCTTTATTTTTGTCTCCTTTACTTTCTTTGCACTGTCTTTAACAGCAGTAGTCAAAAACAACTGTGGAGAGGAGTAGCTGCCTTTTACGGTAATTGAATGTTTTTTTCCTTCAAGCTCAAGCTCGTAGCGACCACGGATATCTATAGCATTCAAATCTTTAATTACATAAGCTTTGCCTTTTACCCAATTATGAAAAATTACCGATTTTTCACTCAATATGTTAGCAGAAACTATGATGAAATTGGCCAGTTTTCCTGCCTCCAGCGTTCCGGCTACATTTCCTGCATTTATTAGTTCTGCCGGTGTTGTCGTCAAGGATTTTAATATTTCTGATTCAGACAGACCGTGCTGATAAGCTTTTCGGACGGCAGACAGAAAAGACTTTTTGTCTTTTAGTAAATCGGTCGTAATAGCAAAGTTGATTCCTGCTTCTGCTAAGCTAGCAGGATTGCGTGGGGCCATCTCCCAGTGCTTCATCTGTGTCAGGCTTACTTCTTCAGCATCATAAGGGTCTTTTACATCATATGGTTTAGGAAAACGTAAAGGGAGTATTATTGAAGCCCCTGTTTTTTTTATTGCTTCCAGTCTCAGATATTCGTCTCCTCCTCCTCTGAAGATATATTGCACACCAAATTCATCTCCCAGCTTGTCAGCCCTCAGTAAATCCAGTCGGTTTCCTGTTTCAAAGAATTGAGGTATGTCCTGGTTGTTATTCCACTTTTCAAGGGATATGTTGAAGTTTTTATCCTCCGTGTTTTTTGCATACCATTGGCCATCATAATAGGTTTGTCTCAATAATGCAATTGCTCCCATCCTTGAACTTGGATAGTTTTGTTTTGAAGTTCCTTTTATAAAGGAGTAATGTGCACTGGCCCTGCTTTTAATTACCATCTCATGTTCCTTTTCTTCTCCCAGTAAAACCAATGCAGAGGTCCCCCTTGCCATGCCGTCTCTTTGGTGGGTAAGCACGGTGCCGAAACCTGCTTCACGAAATGATTTGGCAGTTTTTTTATCCACTCTGAATAAATTGGCAGCGTCCTGTTCCGGTTTCAGGGTTTCGTTCCAGCTATAGGCACCCGCTTTGTTCGATAGCATTTGAGGGCTTCGGGATGTGCTTTTTGTGCCTGTAGGTTTTGGCATCCCGTAATTGCTCGATAATTCAATAAAAGAAGGGTAAATATATTTCCCTTTCATGTCTAAATGCACTGCGTCTTCAGGAACAGGAATGCCCTTTCCTGTCATAACTACTTTTCCATGTTTTATTATCAGGGTACCATTTTCTAGTATACTGTCAGGGCTTATATAGATTACAGCATTTGTAAAAGCATAATGACCGGACCGTTCATCGTAGACTCCGTTACGGGGAAAAGTAATTTGCGCAATACTACTTATTGTACAAAAGCAGAGAATAAAGAACAATGCAAATTTATTGCTAACCATATTTGTTTTTTTATAAAAATGTATCCTGAAGAATTAATTGTTTAAGATTGTATATTTATTTTACTCAATGTAGAATAAATCAATTTCAAAATTAATGAAGATTTCAAAATGACTAATAAAATAACGTTATTTGTATAAAATTAGCTTTATGCATGTAATCTACAATAATTCAAAAGTTGCCTACAGAGAAGCAGGTCAGGGCGACTGCCTCGTTTTGCTTCATGGTTTTTGCGAAGATAGTACGATGTGGGCAAACTTTGTGTCTCTTTTGTCAAAAAAATACTTTATTCTGACTATTGACCTGTCGGGTTTTGGGAAATCTGACCTTCTTAAGGCCCATTCTATTGAGGCAATGTCTGAAGCGGTTTATGCTGTTGTTAAAAATTCAGGAGTGGATTCTTGTGTTTTAACAGGACATTCTATGGGAGGTTATGTCGCCCTTTCCTTTGCAGAAAAATATCCTGAAATGTTATCGGGACTCGGGCTTTTTCATTCACATCCCTTCAGGGATTCTGATGAGAAAACAAAAAACAGATTAAAAACAATCCGTTTCATCGAAAGACATGGAATCGCTCCTTTTGCCGGGCAGTTCGTTCGTAATCTTTTTGCAAAACCTTTTGTCAAAAAAAATAAACCTTTCATTGAAGACCTGATTCATACTACTTCTGTGCATCATTCCGATGCAGTGGTCGCCGCTTCATATGCTATGATTAACAGAGAGAATAAAGAACATGTATTAACCAATCTCTCCTGTCCTGCGTTATTTATTATAGGGAAGCTCGATAATTCTATCAGTATGGATTACAGCCTCAGACAGTTGTCTTTACCCAAAATTTCTTCTGTACATATATTTGAGGATGTAGCACATATGGCTATGTTTGAAAAACCGGTGGAAACATTAGAGATTATTGCCGACTTTATGGAGTTTTGTAGCTATACTGTGAATTCTGAGATGATGAAAATGGACTAGATTAATAAATTGTATATGTCTTTTAATATGAAAATAATTTTATGTTGCCTTGCTATTCTTTTATTTTGTAGTTCTGCTTGTCAGAAAATAGTTGAAGGTTGTATGCACCCACGGGCACAAAATTATAATCCCGAAGCTGATGAGGATGAAGGTTGTGTGTTTTATGAGTTGCAACTCAATATGAATCATTTTGCAGATAGCCTGGCAAATGATACCCTGACTTTTGGTGATTACCTTTACGACACAGATGATACCTCTTTTTATCTTAGCTCATTTTCTGTCCTGTGCAGTGGCGTTCACCTGTTTGATTTTTCGGGGTCTGAATATTCCGGTGCTGAACAAATTAAACTTTATGACCTGAGTGGAAATGCCCTCTATGCTGAGGATAATTTTTTTATTGTAAGTCCCGGAACCTATTCTTACAACATCAGTGCCTGGACTCAATTGGGTAGCTTTGATAGTATGTGCTTTTATGTTGGGGTTACTCCGGAAATAAATAAGATAAATCCTGCAAGAGTTTCAGAAAATAATCATCCTCTTTCATTGTCCTCTGTTCCTTATATGTTCGATTCTACTTCTACTTGTTTATCCCTTCAAATGGGAATTGTTCTTCCTGGTACAGGAAATGTACAGTCTTTTAATTTCTATGATTATTTCCCTGTACATTTACCTTATGCTGTTTCCGTTGTAGATGGAAGTAATACCGCTATCCGCCTGAAGCTTGATTATCAGATTCTCTTTAATGATATTTCTTTTACAAATGATAATGATTCAGTTGTCAAAAGCAAAATACTTCAGAATATACCACATGCTTTTTCTACTTATTAATCTTTAAAATTATTTATAATCATCCGATTCATAGAAATGAAAACCATATTTTTATCTTTTGTACTCCCTGTTTTTTTACTGTTTTCCTGTGTGGGAAATAGTAAAAAAGAACAAAGTAAACTTAAAAAAGAAAATATCAAAGGGGAAACAATGGGCACTACTTTTTCTGTATCTTATCTCGACAGTAATGATATTGATCCCTTGCCTGAAATGGAGCAATTGTTACTTGAATTTAATAAGTCTGTTTCCACTTATATCAGTGATTCTGAGATTTCAAGGTTTAATCAGGGAGATAGTCTGTGGATTAGTACCGAGGGGCATTTCTATAGAAATTTTATGCTTGCTAAAGATGTTTATGAAAAATCTGATGCCTGGTTTAACCCCGCCGTTATGCCACTTGTCAATTATTGGGGATTTGGTTATACCCCCAAAAAAATAGTGGAAGTGGTAGATAGTTTAAAAGTAAATGAATTAAAAAAACTGATTCAGTTTGATTCCGTAAAACATCGCAAATCAGGGAAGCAATGTTTTTTACACAAAAAAATTAATGGTTTGGAACTCGATTTCAGTGCTATTGCTAAAGGCGATGCTGTGGATGAGGTCGGCCGGCTACTGGAATCTAAAGGTATCTTTAATTACTTTGTCGAAATCGGTGGTGAAGTACGTGCCCGAGGCAAAACGGTTTCCGGTTATTACTGGAGAACAGGCATCAGAGTGCCGGATGAAAGTTCTAATAATAATCAAATACAGCTGGCTTTAAAGTTAAAGGATTTGTCAGTTGCCACATCAGGAAATTACGAAAATTTCTTTGAGGACAAGTCTACAGGCATCAAATATGCGCATACTATTAATCCACATACTGGTTACCCCGAAAAAAATACGCTACTCAGTGCCTCGGTGTTTGCAAAGGATTGTGCAACTGCTGATGCTTTTGCTACTGCCTTTATGGCAATGGGGTTCGAAAAATCATGGGAAATGGTACATCATATAGCATACATAGATGCCTGTTTCATATATAGTGATGATCTTGGAAATGTGAAGGTTAAGTATTCAGAAAAAATCAGTGAATTAATAAATTTGAAAAGTGAAAAATCAGAAATTAATTAAGACGATCATTCAATTACCGAAATCTTCAACATATTTGTCTTTTTCTTATCTTTCAGTGGCATTGAGCCGGTGTTGATCACTACATCTCCCTTTTTTAGATGTCCTGAGGACTTTAAATATGCCTGCACGTCCTTTATTGTACCGTCTGTGCTTGTGTATTTGTCATAATAAAAACAACGTATTCCCCAGACAAGATTTAAGGTGTTCAGCATGTTTTCGTCCGACGAAAAAATAAATACATGTGCCTTGGGTCTGTAACTCGATACAAGAAAAGCGGTATATCCTGATTTTGTCATTCCCACTATACATTTTGCTTTTACCTGTCTTGCAATACGGCAGGCATTATAACAAATGGCATCCGAAAGAAAAGAATCAGAATCTTCGTCTGGAGTCAAACGCCTGTAATAAATACTATCCATTTTTTCTGCTTCCTCGATGATATCATTCATTGCCTGTACTACTTTAGCCGGATGTGCCCCCATTGCGGTTTCTCCACTTAGCATCACAGCATCAGTACCATCAATAACAGCGTTGGCTACGTCTATTATTTCGGCCCTTGTTGGAGTAGGGTTCTTTATCATACTGTCCATCATCTGTGTTGCCACAATAACGGGCTTTGCATTATAAATACATTTTTCGATAATCATTTTTTGCATCATGGGTAATTTTTGCATGGGAACTTCAACCCCCAAATCTCCTCTTGCTACCATGATGCCATCAGAAATATTAATTATCTCATCTATATTGGCTATTGCTTCCGGCTTTTCAATCTTTGCAATGATCTTGGCCCTGTGGTTCTTTGCTTTAATCAGTTTTCTCAATGATATTATATCTTCAGCCGACCGTACAAATGAAAGTGCTATCCAATTGAAGTTATGCTTTAGAATAAAATTTAAATCTCTTATATCCTTTTCGGTAAGAGATGGTAAACTAATGTCTGTCTGTGGAAGATTCACTCCTTTGCGTGAAGATAAAGACTCGCCGTACAGAACTTCCAGCTTAACTGTGTCTTTTCCATTCGTCTCTTTTACCAGAAGCTGAATATTCCCGTCATCGATCAATACTTTTTCTCCCACCTTTACATCCTTTGCAAATTGTTTATAACTCATATAAATTTTTTCAGCATTACCTATGCATTCCTCATTTACAAAAGTTAATATATCACCCTTTTTAAGCGATATTTTTCCGTTTTCTATTTCTCCAACCCTCAGCTTTGGACCTTGTAAGTCTGCAAGAACTGAAATAGTAGTCTTGTATTTTTTGTTTATATATTTTATATTCTCGAAAACTTTGAGATGGTCTTCATGTTTGCCATGTGAAAAATTTAAACGAAATGCATCTACTCCTGCTTTTACCAATTCAAGTAAAGTGCTGTAGTTGTTAGAGGCAGGTCCAACGGTGGCTAATATTTTGGTTTTTTGAAAGTTGCTGATATCCATGTCAGGGTATTGTTTTTTTTGTATTTTTAAGTCTTGAACTTTTAAGTTAAGAATTCTTTCAGGAATGTAATGAGTTTTGTAGATTTTTTCATTAAATATATATAATATGTCAGATGAAATTGTATTGGTCACAGGAGGCACCGGGTTTGTCGGTTCTTATCTTTTAAGGTATTTACTAGGAAAAGGTTATAAGGTTAAAGCTTTGAAAAGAAGCAGTAGCCCGATGCATCTTGTTGCTGATATTCAGGAACAAATTGATTGGCTGGAAGGTGATATTCTCGATGCCCCCTTTCTTGATATAGCTTTAAAAGGGGTTGACCTCGTTTTTCATGTTGCCGCTATGATTTCTTTCAACCCTGCTGAAACAAAGCAAATGATGAAAGTAAATGTAGAGGGAACGGCCAATGTCGTCAATGCTGCTTTATTTAATAATATTAAAAAACTTGTACACGTCAGTTCAATTGCTGCAATTGGCAGAAAAGAGTTCCAATCACATATTGATGAAAAGATATCATGGGAAAACTCTAAAATGAATTCTAATTATGCAATAAGTAAATTCAAGGCAGAGTGCGAAGTGTGGAGGGCTATTCAGGAAGGACTTCATGCGGTTATTGTTAATCCATCTGTGATTTTAGGAGCAGGATTCTGGGATTCCGGGTCATGCAAATTATTCGAAAAAATGTGGAAAGGCTTAAAATATTACCCACAGGGAGGGACAGGCTTTGTCGATGTCAGAGATGTAGCAAAGGTTTCTCTTGCTTTAATGGAATCCGATATTTCAGGTGAAAGATATATTCTTAATTCAGAAAATTGTTCGTTCCGTGATTTTTTTACCACCGCAGCAATAGCATTGAAAAAAACTCCTCCGGCTAAAAAAGCCAACCGGTTTCTTATTGCTGTTTTATGGCGTTTGGATTGGCTGTCGTCGAAATTGTTCAAAACAAATCCGCTGCTTACCAAAGAAACAATCAGAACTTCAAAGGAGACCTATTATTATAATAATAAAAAAATTATTAATGATCTGAATTTTACATTTATTCCGGTGAATGAATGTATTAATGATACAGCTAAAGTTTTTTTGGAAAGCAAAATATCTAAACATCATTTTGGAATACTTCCTCTGATTTAAATTTCATGGCCTTAGATTTGTAATCTCATTGTAAGTATTCCTACTTTTTATACTTTCAAAAGTTTTTGAAAACTAAAAAGAATCTGTATATTTATAGTATGGAATTAGACGATGCAAAACAAAAATTTATACAGGCCTGGGGGACACTCGGGTCTAATTGGGGAATCAACAGGACTATGGCGCAGGTACATGCCCTTTTACTTATTTCTTCAGATCCTTTATGTGCTGATGATATTATGGAAATGCTCAAAATATCAAGGGGGAATGCTAATATGAATATCAGGGCATTGATTGATTGGGGCTTGGTTTTTAAAGAATTGAAGGCCGGTGAACGCAGGGAGTATTTTGTTGGTGAAAAAGATATGTGGAATGTTGTCAGGCAAATCATTAAGCATCGCAAAAAAAAGGAATTGGAGCCCGTCCTGAAAGTCTTGTCAGAAGTTAGTGATGTTGATGGGAATAGTCAGGATAAAGAAGATTTCCTCAATGTGGTTGAAGAAATTCAACGTTTTGCTTCTAAAGCAGACAGAACGCTCGACAAATTAATTAATTCTGATGCGAATTGGTTGGTAAGCACTTTTATGAAAATGATGTGATTCTGCTTTGACCCTTTTACTTATCACGAAAATACTGCTTGTAGCACTACAATTGAATTCAATTCTCCGAAGTTTTCGATATGATACTTGTAATACAGTAACATGTCATTAAGAAATAATCGCCTGTCTTCTGTGCTGAGTGGAATCTTTGAACTAGTTTTAAAATCAAGACTCAGCAATCCTGCCAATAAATGTGTATTTGCACAAGAAAAAAAATAATGATGCCCAGGGTCTTCTTTCACTATTCTTCCTGTTGAATAATCAAATGTCGAATTTTCTTTGAGGTTTTCTACATCAGGATACAACCCCAGATGTAAAGAGAATTGAACAAGAAACCACACAGGGAAGTTTATTATTTTAGAATCTGTGGTATCCAAAAGTATATACATATCCGTCAGGAAAGTAAACAGACCTGCATTGGCTTCGGTTTCTTTAATTGTCTTTTGGGCTACTTCTGTAATAAACAATCCGATGCTTCCCCTGCTGACATTAAAGGGTATGTTTTGGTAAATGTGGCTTGCCTTTATTTCCTTTATGCGATTTATATCTTTGTTCTCATTATGATATACTATCATTTCTACCAATGACATTACCCGCATCAATCCGGGACTGACCTTTGAGTTTTTCTTGCGGACACCGTTGATTATATAGGTCCTTAGTCCGAATGTATCTGTATATACATCGCATATTATACTTGTCTCAGAGTAATTAATTGCTCTCAGGATAACTCCTTTAACATTTTTTAGCATTTTTCTTAATTATCCGGATTTTACGGCTGAACATATTCTTTTCTGAGGGGTATTTTATAATTAAAAAACATGACTGTATTTAACAGAAAAACTTCGTGGTGCTCCCATTTGAGCAGGCCGGGTGGCATATTCTTCATTCATCAGGTTCTGAATTACCAGATTGATACGTTGTTTTTCGTTGATACGATATCCTATCCTCAAGTCCCACAGCCAATATCCTTTATTGTGCTGTGCCCTGAAATTTGAAACGCCTTTTGTTATGATATCAAGATCGAAAATTAAATCAATTTTATGCATGAAACTTGTATAGTTTAAAGCAGAACCAATTGTAATCCCCCAAAACTCTGTTTCTGCATCCAATCTGAAAGTGTGTAAGTTTCGGTATTTTAATAAATTATCTAAATCTGTTGCTCTGTCTAAACCATTCGCAAATGTCTTAAACAAGAATTCAATGTATTTGCCAGGGTCGTTTATGTCGCTTGTTGCAGAACTAAGGTCTCCGGGGCAGCTGTAGGTGTAGCCTCCCCAGATGCGTAAAGGTGTCTTGCCGATTTTACCTTCACTTTTTGCAGATAGTTCCCAGCCTGCAACTCTTGCTTTACTAATATTAATAAAGCGGAATCCAAATCCCTGAGGAAAAGAACCTAATGTAAATTCTATCATGTTCTCATATTCCATCCAAAAGAAGGCAAGGTCTGCATATAAGTTAAATTTTCCTATTTTAAATGTGTGGCGGTAACCCAATTCGGCAGACCATCCTGTTTCCGGAAGTAAATCAGGATTAGGATAAACTCCAATATTGATTGGGCCCGGAACAGGTAGTTTTTCATTGAAAAACCGTTCGGCCAAAGAAGGAAACCTGAATCCCTGACCAAAGGAAAGACGAATAAAATCATTATCGGAAGCTTCTATGTTGATTCCTGCCCTTAATATAGGAAGGGTGGGAGTAAAAGAATAATTTACTGTATAGCCTTCCCATCGAATTCCAATTGTTGCAGACAACCTGTCCCAGAACTTTTTGTCAAGTTGCGCATAGGCTGCAACGGAACCTGCGCTAAATAACGCTCGTTCCGACCAATGCGCATTAATGTCTGCGAATAATATACTGTTTACATGATAGTATTGCCCGCTGACACCGGTTGTAAGTATCCACTTCTTTTTGAATTCACGCTGAAACTGATATTCAAGACTAAAAATATCTGCTTCTGAGTCCGGCCCTCCCTGTTGTTTGGATATTCTGAACCAACGACCTTTTATATCGTGTTTATTGCTGTTCTTATCAAAAATTGTAACATAGGGGTCTAAAGTAATCGAATAATAACGGTCTCTGAATATCGGGCTCATGTTGACAAATGCATTTTCCATCATATCCAAGGCCATAAAATATTTTCCTTCTTCATGGTACATAATATTGCCATTGATTCCCAATGAGATTCGTCCTTCGGATTTCGGGAGCCGGTAGCGGGTGTTGAAGTTAAGGCGAAACCGTCGCTCGTCCACTCCTTTTTGAAACCCATTTTTCATGTGAATGTTTCCGCCGAGAACCAAATCAAAATTTTTGTGTAATCGTTGGCGGTGTGCAAAATATAAGCCGGCAAACATAGGCATTGCTGCGGCTTCTTCCTCGGGTTTAAACCACCGCATAGAGTCTGTCACCGGTTGGTCGTAAATGCCGGCATACATTGAAATTGCTGTGTAGGGCTTGTCTCCCTTTGGATATGCTGTTAATAAGTTCACAACTCCATTTAATGCACCCGAACCATATAATACAGAAGATGACCCTTTGATTATTTCTATCTGTTGTGCATTTTCAATTGGCATGAAATTCCATTTGACATCACTCAGTTCTGCAGACAACAAAGGTTGACCATCTACCAGAAAAATCACCCTGCTTCCTACACCATAGGCATAACCGGCCCCTCCGCGAATACTGATCTGACCATCAGTGATCTGAACGCCAGAGGCTTTACTTACTATTTCGTCCAGGCTTGTGATGTTGTTGCTTTCAAGTTGCTTTGTGCCGATTACATCAATTGAAACGGTGCTTTCTTCCAGTTTTTTTTCATACTTTCCATCCGAAACAACAATTGTCTGATTCATCACCACACCTGTTGTCATGCTTATGTCTAAAACAATAATTGAATCTCCATCGGTTATAATGCGCTTCTCAATAGTGGAATATCCAATATAATTAAACTGTAAAATATGTTCTCCCGCAACTAAATCGAGTTGATACCTTCCGTAGAGATCGGTTACGGTACCATAAGAACTATCTTTTATGCTGACAGTTACACTCATGAGTGGTTCTCCTGATTCTTCTTCAGTCACTATGCCTGAAATGATGACTTGTGACTGAGTGAGTGATAGTGAAGTGAAAAACAATATAAAAATTAATAGCTGTTTCATGCTTTAATTTTATTTGTGGATAAAATTTGAAACGTTTCTTTCTGATAATCTAAAATACAGCTTTATTGTGTAAACATCAACTTATAGTACATCTTGTTTTTTTGAGTCTGAAATGATCCTGCACTTTTTGTTGCCCTTTATTAATCGGAAGAGGAACAGATAATAATTAGTTTTATTATTAATCAGATTAATTAATTAATTAAACAAAAATTAAAGGATTTATCAAAAGGATAAAAAGCAGATAAAAAAAGGGAGATTCAAATTAATGAATCTCCCGAGGGTATATTTTCCAAGATATTAGTCTTATTCTTTGTGATCGATACTTACAGTTCTCTCTAGTTCTTTACCTTGCTCATCTTTGATACGGAATACATAATCTCCGCTTTCCATAGAGTTAACATTCAGTGCTTTGTAGTTGCTTCCTTCGTTAATGTCGAATTTGTTGTTTGCAACCATTCCAAAACCTTCTTCGTCAAACATTTCTATTGTAAGATCTTTAGCGTTTTCAGTTTCAATTCCAAAGATGAAAACACCATTTTCTACAGGCTCATCAGACATAATAAAGTTAACATCCAATAGTTGAGCTTCTTTTTCAGCTCCCATTAATGATTGGTTGAGGTTCATTAATTCTTGAGCTTCAGAACTTTCTTCTTGATTCATTTGCTGCATTTCTACTATGTCAGCAGCATTAAGAGTAATAGATTGTCCCTGAAAGTTAATTGTCATTTCCTGAGCTTGTCCTGATCTTGTAAAATGAGTGCTTTCAATAATGAAATCACTTGCACTTTCTTCAGGGCTTGAGCAAGATGTAGAGAAGGCAATAACTGTTAAACTTAAAGCAAATAAACTTATATACTTTTTCATAATTGTTCTTTTAGATCCGTTTAATTAAATTTAATACATTACTTTATGAGAGATAAATTGATATTGTTACCGTTGAAAAGAAATTTATTTAAAATAATATAATTTTTCCTGAATTTCTTTTGCTAATTATTCAAATATACTTCTTTATGATGAAAAAAAAAAACTTGTTACCGCAAAATGAAAATAATTCAAAATTTTTTCACGAAAAGTGACATGAAATACAAATATAAGGAGTTTTACTCCCTGTTATTTATTCTTAAATTGTTGAATTTGAAGAACTAAGGATATTAGTTGCTGAAAGATGCAGTACATGTATCAATGTTTCCGCTGACAGTATCATTTAGAATATAGTTTATCACAAAAGTAGTATCAAGTAACATTCCTGTCCCGGTAAGGATAGTCCCGCCAGCGAAAATGCTGTCAATTTCAAATGAAGTTGAATTGGTATGTGTGCCCTTTATTGATTGCCCGAGGCTTCCAATTGTACTTAAGTCAAAAGTTGTAGGAGAAGATGTAGTAATTGTTACAGGGTATATTGTTGTTCCCGGATTAGTTCCGGTACAGCTATCTGTGACAGTATAACTTCCTGCAAACTTTGTTGACCACATAATAGTGCAAATGTCAGATGAATCTCTTTGATATCCGTCCGAACAAATACAAAAACCGGTAACACTATCACAAACACCTTTGTCACAGTTAATGCCCTCGCAGGGGTCCTCATCGCAGGAAATTAAAAACAATAATGAAATAAAAATAAATAATATATATTGCAGCTCTTTTTTCATTATAAATAATTTATCAGTTATGTTTTACTTTGTAATAACGTAATACAAGAATAATTAGCTGTCTTATCTGTTTCTTCCATATTTTTCATGACTTGAAACCCAATCGGAAGAAGAAATTGCAGAACCAAGAGAAATTTCACCTGCAAGAACAACACCTGCAATGATTTCTGCTAATTTGTTCACTTTGTTTTTTCCTACACAACCGAGGATTTCCAGACATTCTTTCTGAGTAGCCAGCCCTGTTCCTCCACCATAAGTAGCAATAATCAGGGAGGGAATAGTAATAGATATGTACAGGTCGCCCTCTTTTGTTATTTCTGTATAGGCTATTCCTGCCGATGATTCAGATACATTGGCTACATCCTGACCTGTTGCAATGAAAATTGCTGTAATGGCATTCGCAGAATGCGCTCCGTTATTGTTTGCACCAGACAAAATTGAACCGATATTTGATACACTCGCATGATAGGCTAATTGCTCAGGTTCTACCCGCATGTGTTGAATTAAAACATCTCTTTTCAATGTGATTTCAGCTGTAACTCTCTTTCCTCGGGTACGCATTATGTTTACCTGAGAAGCTTTTTTATCGGTGGCGAAATTTGACTCGAGATAAAAATGTTTAACTTCGTTTTCTTTATATGCCTCCAGAATCCAGCTACAAGCGGCAAATGTTGCCCTGCCAACCATATTCTGTCCTGCTGCATCACCTGTTGAATAATTAAATCTCAAAAATGCAAATTTGTTCGATAGGTAGGGGTCTATATATTGTAGTCTTGCAACGCTGGAAGTTGCTTCGGCTTCTTTTGCAATTTTTGCAAAGTTCTCCTTTGTCCAATCTACAAAATCTCTTGCGGCCCTTGCGTCTTCAAAAACAAAAACAGGGGCACGTTGCATCGCATCTCTTACTACTGTACACTTAACTCCTCCGGAAAGATTCATGACCTTGATACCTCTGTTGTAGGAGGCAACAAGAGTCCCTTCTGTAGTAGCCATAGGAACCAGAAATTCACCATTGGCATGTTCCCCGTTTATTTTTATTGGGCCAGCAAGACCCATAGGGATTTGTGCCACTCCTGTAAAGTTCTCACAATTTCCGGATAATGCATGAGGGTCAAATGAATAATGTGCGGAATGTGTCAACGTTGATCCTGAATATTTATTGGCAAATTCCTGACGTGCTTTTATGGCCTCTTCAGAATAATCATCATTTTTATCTCGGGGGATTACCACTCTTTCAGAGTTTTTAGTAGATACACCATCCTCTACCTCAAGAGTTAAGTCCCCGAATGGATCTGCTTCAAAAACAATCTCGAGAGAATATTTTCCGTTGCTCAGGTGGGGGACTTTACAAATCATATCTACTGTATCTCTCAGATTGAACTGAAGAGGATTGTTTTTATTAACATTTTTAGGTTCTACTATTGAACCATCACCCAATTGCAGTCTGATTGAATCAACAGGGATGGGAGTGCCATCTATCTTTACTCCTTTAAGAGCAGTAAAAGAGGCGTCGCTCAATCTGTTTTTAATGCTGAATTTAATGCCACTTTCGACATTTTCTAAGCTATTAAAAGTATATAGTTGCTTGAGAATTAAGCTTGGAATTTTCATTTTTATCAGTTTCTTGTGAAATAAAGTTTCTTTTAAAATTCAATAGTGAAGATATATATACCTATGCTTATTTGCAAATAAAAATGCTGAAAGTAATTTATAATATTCCTGCAGCATTTTTGTATAACACTTGTATTAAAACATCCCCCACAGCACCAAGACTGTGCTTGTCTATAATTGACATATTGTCTTTATGTGTGTGCCAATAGTGGCCGAATGTACCATTGCTAGATGGGTTTGTAGGTAGGTTGATGATGTCTATTGTGGGGATTTTTGCAATGTCATTGATGAAAAGATGGTCGTCCACCAATTCGTGAAACTGATCATTGACAAACAAATCACTGTATCCCAGGTTCAGCGCTTCTGCCCATACCTGATTTACGACGCCGGCAGCATGCTTAGTCGAAACTCCTTCTCTTGGGAATCTTGCTCCCTTTGAGCCTACCATGTCTAAAAGGATGCCCATGTAAGGTTTTTTTGACATTTTATGCATATTTTTACTCCAGTATTGGGATCCGATACACCAGGTTTTTTTTCTGTATTCGCGGGTTGATGTCCCTGATTCGCCCTGATCTTCAGCGTCAAACAAAACAATATCTATGCCCAGTGCTATTTCTTGAGTGCTTATTGCCCTTGCCAGTTCCAGAAGTATTCCAACACCACTTCCACCATCATCAGCACCTAATATTGGTTGGTCCTGACGGGAAGTGTCCTGATCGGCAACTCGGCGGGTATCCCAATGTGCACATAGCAGAACACGGTTTTTAAGTTCAGGGTTTATCGTAGCTATTATGTTATTGATCTTCATAGGCCTGTCATCAAATCCGGTTACTTCTGCTTCCTGGTTTTGTACGGTCCAGTTGAAAGATTCAAAGGTTTCACTGATCCATTCTGCGCAAGCTTTGTGTTCGTCGGTTTGAGGTACTCGTGGACCGAAATCAACTTGTTTCTGTACATGACTATAGGCTTTGTCACGATCAAATACAGGAAATTCAATGTTGTCTTTTGTTCCGTTATTCTCAGAGGATTCTGTTTGGCATCCATTACAACCCAAAAGCATCAGTAGTATTGTTGTTTGAAGTAGGGCGAGGTATATATTGTTCACTTTTTGATTTTTTTATATCGTATATCAATTAATCGGCTTTATTTACTATTTAGTTGGCTCAACGATCAGTCGCAGACTGTTGATTCCGGATAAAGGATTGTTGCGTGTATATTGGGTAAGTTGGATTTTGTAACTACCATGAATATCAAATACAGATCTTGTAATAAAAGGAATCTTTCTGGTACAGGTTTCTGAGTTACAGCTACCTGTCCATTTACCTTTCTTTGAGGACAATTCAAGACTGTTTACCTGTCGTTGTGCCAAACCCAAGGGCGAATAAGACTCGACTAAACAATATAAGTTTTGATAGGAGTAATCTGTGCTGTGGTTCACTTCCAGAAAAATGTCGTATTGTTTTGCAGTGTCCTGTATCTCAAATTCAAAAGTGATTGGATTGCTTTCTTCCCAATTACCGTTCTCGAAACGAATCGTTTGGTCGTAAATTGAGGATTCGCAACTGATAGTTGCAAAAAATAATACCACAAAAAATGCCGGATACTTCAAGAAAAATGATCCCCGGATAATCTCTTTACTCTTTTTTAATATTTTTGTCGGCATTTTTTTTATCAGTATTATTATTCTTTTTCCTGTTTCTGTTTCTGTTCCTGTTTCTGTTTCTGTTCCTGCTTTTTTTTGCATTTTCAGAATTGGTGTTAGTACTTTTTTCAGTCTTTTTGCCTTCAGGATTGTCTTGCTTATTTGAAACTTGCTTTTTGTTACTTTTATTTTGTTGGGATTTGTTTCTGTTGTTGTTTGAGTTCTTGTTTCGGTTATTGCGTTTTTTCTTACGGTTTCTTTTCTTGTTTGTTCCCAGGTTTTTTAATTCAAGACTACCTGCACCATCCACAAATCCAAGTTCCTTTTCTTCCGTATCTAAAAAATCATTGCTGATGCTCACATCTTTTAAACTTTCAGGCAGTACTCCTGTTTTATTGAGATCATTCAATTCCTTTACTTGTTCTACAGAAAGCTGATGTATCTCTGAAATACCATATTCTGTTTTATATGCAAAAAACATAATACGTTTAAAAATGTCTGTCTTGATCAGAATGGCATTCCCTTTTTTTGTCTTTATACTGTTTACATTTTTCGGGAACTCCTGAAGTACTTCAAGGTAGGCATTCAATTCGTAATTAAGACAACATTTAAGCCTTCCGCACTGACCCGATAACTTTGATTGATTGATTGCCAGGTTTTGATAGCGGGCCGCTACAGTAGATACCGATTTGAAATCAGTCAGCCAGGTTGAACAGCAAAGTTCACGACCACAGGACCCTATACCCCCTATTCTTGCTGATTCCTGCCGGGCACCTATTTGACGCATTTCTATCTTAACTTTATACTCATTTGCGAAAACCCTGATTAATTCTCTGAAATCAACCCGTCCCTCGGCCGTGTAATAAAAGGTTACCTTCCGTTTGTCTCCCTGATATTCAACATCTCCAATTTTCATGTCAAGATTCAGGTCCCGGACAATCACACGTGCACGAATCATTGCTTCTATTTCAGACTCCCGGGCATTTTGAAGCCGTTCCATGTCCCGTTCATTAGCCTTTCGCAGAATGTTGGGGAGAACAGAATCCTCTCTTTTTCTTTGTTTCTTCATCTGAATTTTAACCAATTCGCCGACTAAAGAAACACGCCCTATGTCATAACCGCTTGAATTGCTCTCTACTGCTACATATTCTCCGGTTGAAATGTGTACAAATTCAGGTTTTCTGAAAAAATCTTTTCGCGAACCATTTTTGAAACTTACCTCAACCAGGTCAAAGTTGCCGTAATCAGGCAGGTCTATATGTGACAACCAATCGAAGGTGTTTAATTTATTGCAACCACCTGTAGAACAATTTCCTTTACTGCCACATCCTTTTGGCGTACTACCACCCGAACATCCCGAACATCCCATTATTATTATATATTATTACAAGTATGAACTAAATCCGATGAATTTATTTGAAAAACCCGGATTTGTTTTGCCTTGTCTGATTTGAAAAATGCATCAACCAACAGTTTAAAAGGGCTTTGAAAAAAGATAAACCCATTTATCTGAATTAACTGCTGAATTGCTTTCTTTAGCTTTAGGGGGGATAAAAAATTCAAAACAAACTGTGCCGATCTTACGCATATTATTTTATCAACCCCTGATAATTATACTTATTTATAAAGTATGACTTGCAAAAATAGTAAATTTTGTCGTAAATATGTCCCCGTTTTCGTTAAACTTCCAAAAATCAATTTGAATTGCTGAGAATGACAGATAAATCAGCCTGTTGCCTTTTTTAATTTCTTGTTATAGGTTTGGATTTGTAAGGTTTTGCGTCTTCAGTCTAATCAGAAAATCGAAAAGATCAGACTTTTAATGCAAAACCTTCTCGCCTGTTATCTCCGCAGGCATGTAGTGTTTTTCCTTTTTTATGTATTGTGTGTACTCCTCCGAAAAACATAGCAGGTTCTTTCCAGTTTATTACATTCAATTCCGCTGAATTAAAGTGTTTTCCTACAAAATCCGGCTCTAAGTTTAACTCTGAATGCTCATTGTGAAGCCGTGCTGAATGTACCGCATCATGGACACTCATCTCAAAATCTATGAGATAGTGTAAAACCTGAGAGATGACAGAGGGTATTCTACTTCCTCCTCCGGAACCGATTGCGGTTTCGAAATTACCGTCTGAGTCCAATACTATTGTAGGAGACATCATAGAAGATAATCGTGTGTCGCAGGCCCAGCTGTGAAAACCGCCAGGAAGCAGCGAGGCCTCTCCCAACATATTATTCAACATGATGTTTGTGCCCGGAACCATGTACCCGCTGCCTTCCCCGTTTGACATAGTTATGTTTATGGCATTGCCTGCTTTGTCCACTATGTTAAAATGTGAAGTGCTACCCCATTTTTTGTTCAGGTTTGTTACGGTGCGTTCTATACGGAATACCTCATCTGTTATTTGCTGAAGTGTCTGTACATGCCCCGAACTGAAAGGTTCATAATTTTTGTTGTACTTTTTTTCCAGTTTGCGCATAAATAACCCTAAAAGAGTTCCCCCCGTGCCGGGAAGTGGGTTTGTCAGAATCGTCTTGTTGCGATAAGGAAAGCTTAAAGGTTTACTTAGGTTGACCCGGTAGTTGCGCATATCATCCATTGTGATAAATCCTCCTCTGTCCTGACAGTCTTTTACCAGCTTTCCCGCAAACTCTCCCTCATAAAACTCCCGCACCCCTTCTTTGATTAAGTACTCTAGATAATCTGCCATCTTAGCCATCCTTAGGGTTTCTCCCACTGCAAGCGGTTTACCTTCAGGGTAAAATAAATTTTTACTCTCTTCTTCCTTTGTCATTATTGCCTCAAGGACGCATATGTCAAAAAACTGAAAATTGTTAATTTTTACTCCTTTTCTTGCGATGTCCAATGCAGGCTCAGCTAATACGCTAAGTGGGATAGTCGCATATTGCTCATGAATATGAAAAATACCCGCAATTATACCCGGAACGGCTATCGACCCCATGCCCAAATGAAAAGTTTCAGTCGTTTCACCGAAATTGACTACCATAGGCTCAAATTCTACTTCGGCGACAGGCCGTTTAACCTGTGGTGTCTGACAAAAACAATCCAAAAAGATAGATTCTCCCCCGGCGGTGAATATATTGGCAAAGGCCCCTCCACCCGGTGAACTCATGCAAGGTTCTGTAATAAATGATGCGAAAAATGCAGCGATAGCAGCATCAAAAGCATTGCCACCTTCTTTGAGTATCATCGCTGCAGCAGCTGCAGTTTCTTCATGTCCTGCAGCAATTATTCCCTGTGTCATAAATTTCTTTAAGATGATTTCCCAATAAGGGGATCCCTTTATTAAAAAAAAGCTTGCTATCCCTACAGTTTAACACTCTCCAACCTGGTTTTAATATCTTCAACCAGTTTTTTCTGTTCTTCTATACTCAGGGTCGTTTTTTCCTGTTCTTCTTCATTCTTTTTTACATCCTCTTCGCCTTTCGTAATACTTTCTTCCATTTTTAGTATAGTTGCTTTGTAGTCCTCTATGTCTTTTGTGCGCTGCACTTTCTCTTTTTCCAGCTTCTTAAATAAGTCTTCCAATTCCTTTAATGCTTTTTCTGCCAGTTCTAACTCTTCTTCAATCATATCTGCTGAAACCTGGTTAGCAAATAATTTTAAGATTTTTTCCCCGGACGGATAGCGCTCGGAATGGTCGTTTGATGACAAATAGGAAACTCCTAGATTGAACCAAACTGATATTGCCGTGCCGTCTGCTCCTCTTTCCTCTATTTTTGCAATAACGTCTACGGTGTTGTCACTCATATCTTTTATACTCGCATCGTCCGTGATATACTCATTTAGCTTTCGCTCGAATTTTGTTTTCCCTTTGAATTTTTTCATGAATTTCCCCCATGCTTTGTTGACTTCCTTGCTTGTTGTTCCAGGCAACTCCATAACCAAAGCATTAAAACTTCCCTTGCTGTTTGCCTTTGTTTCTTCTTTTATTGAGGACTCTATCTGACAGTGTACTGAGGAGGAATAGGCTAAAAAAGCTAAAAATGTAAGAATTAATGTTTTCATAATTTTTTGTTTTTGTTTATTAAAAATATGGGTTTAATAATTGTTTTTCTTATATTAATATATACATACTGAAGGTATGCTTAACTATCTTAGGGCACAATACTACTATACTATTTTTTTGATAATTATTTCTATACTTATCGTAATCTGACGTTTTTTTTATAAATGTGTTGTTTTGTAAACGAAATTTTGTCTAAAATAAGCAAAACTTGCTATCTTAGTGAAGTTTCAAAAAAAAAAACACTTAAATTGAATAATTAAAATTAAATTTACCTCAATATAGGAAAACATTAGTATTGATGTCTTTTGATTTTCCTTTTATTGTCAGTTTAGTTTTTGAAATTCCATACGACAAAACGTTTTCAAATTAAAAATATTATGAGAGTTGCACTAATGATTCTGTTTGTTTTGTTTTCTGTATCCAATATCTATGCCCAAAAAATAAAACACCTTAAAAAAGGTAATTCTTTTTATAAGGAAAAAGATTATTCCAACGCGGTTGCCGAATATGAAACACTTTGGCTTTCTTCCGCCGGGGTTAAGCTTTTAGGAGTAGATGCAAAAATGAACCTTGCTGATTGCTACCGTATCATGGACCACCCCTTCAAAGCTCAGAAACTCTATAAACAAATTATGAGGTATGCTGACGACCGTATGTCTGTTTATCTTGAATATGGTAAAGTCCTGATGTCGTTGGGGAAATATGATGAAGCGATCAATCAATTTGAAATATACGCTGAAAAAAATATCAAATCCCTTGAACCTGCTAAATTAATTCAGCAATGCAGGGATATAGAAAATATTGAACCGCTATTTTCCGGTGTGAATGTTGCTTTTCAACCTGCGGTAAACGATTCATCTACCCGTCAGATAGGGATTACCTACTACGGAGATGCTGTAGTTTTTACCTCCGATGAACTCTCCGAGGAAATGGGAGACATGAGAGCCAAAAACTTTTTGAACCTCAGAGCTTGTGGCCTTGATTCTGAAGGGAATTTAAAACAATCTGATAAGTTTTCTCACTCACTCAACGGACTTGAAAGACATGATGGTCCTGCTACCTTTTCAAGGGATGGTGTCAAAATCTTTTACTCTCAAAGTGTTAAAACACGGGAAGGAGGTACGGCGCTGCAAATCTGGAAATCTTTTTTCAGAGATGGCAAATGGTCTGATGCGACCCCTTTACCCTTCCTTCTGCTGGGAGCTAATTTTACCCACCCTTCCTTATCAGCAAATGGTAAAACACTTTATTTTGCATCCGACATGAAGGGGACTCTTGGTGGTCTCGATATTTGGGTTACTCATTATGAAGAAGGCAGATGGACGAATCCTCAGAACTTAGGTAAGGATATCAATACAGATAAAGATGATGCATGGCCCTTTATTCATCCTGATGGAGATTTGTACTTCTCCTCTAAAGGACATCCTGGTTTTGGTGGATTTGATATATTCAGAACCCGGCCATTGGGTAATGGTATCGATTGGTTGCCTATTGAAAACCTTGGTATGCCTTTTAATTCATCTTTCAGTGATATTTCCTTTATTATGTCTGATGATCAGACACAGGGGTTTTTGTCTTCAAACAGGTCTAAAAGCTATGATATATTCAGATATGTAATTAAGAATGCTGAAAAACAAACTCTGCCCGATGATATTGAACCCAGAAAAAGTACAGGGCTCTCTGAAATCGGACACGAAACTGTTCTGGATACTGATTTTCCGGAACAACCAGAAGAAATGACAGATGTGGAGTATGTGGAATTTCTTAAAAAATTAAATGAAGAAGGTAAACTTGAGTTACCTAATCCAAACCCTGACCATGTTGATGTAAATAGTTCCGCCTATAATGCTAATAACACATCTGAAAATAATGCTGAAACAAATTCTGAAAACAGTTCGGCTTCCTCAGAAACAAATTCATCATCTTCTGATGCAAACAACAGCTCAGGAGTAATCCTTACTGTAATCCTTAAAGTGATGGATGTCGCCAATTCAAGACCTCTGTCAGAATCTAAAGTGGTTGTTAAAAATAAATTCACTCAGAAAGAAGACGTGATTAACGCTAACGATAACGGTGAAATTGAAGTGTTCTTACAGGCTGACCAAAAATACAACCTTATTGGTCAGTGTGAAGGTTACAAAGAAAGTTCTTTGCCTGTTTCTACTATGGGCGTTACTTCTTCCGATAAAGCACAAGCTAATTTGCCACTAGAGAAAGAATAGTTTTTTGCCCTCCTTGCTGAAGGCTTTTATAATATGAACGCCCGTAATTTTGCTTTGCTTAAGCTTTGTTACGGGCGTTTTTTATTTTTAGATTTTTTTTTGTCCCAGCCCCAACCCTTTTTTTTATTTCTTCGTTTTATTAAATGATGTCTGAAGCAGTATCCTGTTAATTGGTTATTTACTTTCTTTTCAGGCACCATTATATGATAAATCTTAAAATATAATATTCTTGTTGTTTGCGATGCATTTTTTTGTTAATAATAAGAATCATAACTTACTTACTTACTTACTTACTTACTTACATTGCAGTTTGTGACAAAAATGGTTTTATTAGAATATAATTTGTGATAAAATATTTTGTTTTAAAACGGCACATATAAATTCCGCTATTTTTAGCGAAACATAGGGTTAAAAAGGACAGCTTAGCTGTCCTTTTTATGTTTTATGTTTTTAGAATAATATTTTATTTTTCTTTTATATTGAATCTGTAGGTACATTTTTATAAATTTGTGCGTTATCATATCGAATAGGGGTTTTATCTATACTGTACCCCTTATTCTTCCTCGTCTGCTCATCTTTGTAATATTATGATTATGAAAAGTGTCAATGTTAAGTATTATTTTACCTTTTTGTCTTTACTGTTCTTTGGTGTTTCTTTTGCCCAGAACAATACTGTCGCTATTGGACAGTGGAGGTCTCACCTGTCTTATGAATCAATGCTAGCCCTCACAGAAAGTCAGGATGCTGTTTTTTTTGCTTCCACCAAGGCGGTCCTCAAGGTCAATAAATCCGATCAGTCTCTGGAACATCTCAATATGGTCTCAGGCTTAAGTGACATGGGGGTGTCAACCATTGAGTACAATAAGGATGAAAATGTTTTAGTAATTGCTTATAATAATGGAAACATTGATTTGCTTTACGATAACGGCCGGATAAATAATCTTTCTGCTATTTTTGTGAACTCCAATATTATTGGTGACAAATCAGTAAATCATATTTTTTGTTCAGGGAAAAAAATATACTTCTCCTGTTCTTTTGGCTTAGTGGTCTACGACCTTAATATCGATGCTTTCAGTCAGACTACGTTTACTCCTTCCTCAGTGAATGCCTGCTCTCAACTAAATGATACTTTGTTCATTTCTACTGATGCCGGTATTTATACCGGTGTACTCGATGGCCGGAATTTACTGGATTTTGGATTATGGGATTATCAGGGGCCTGCGCAGGGTTTAAATATTTCAGGTGGATATACTTCTGACAATCTGATATTTTTTCAAAATAAAATTTATGCAGACGTTAACGATACTTTGTTTCAATATTATAATAGCCAATGGCAACACTTGTCAGGTATTGATTACTCCGATACAACGGCTTACACTTTCTGGAGTCCGGTTGGAAATGCTGATTATATACCCAACTTAAATCTTTCTCTGAATTATAATCAAGATGAACTGATCATTTCTACCAACACCAATACGTATCATATAATTAAGCCAAATAATGATGTGTATACTTATTACTATCCGGGAGCATGGAGAATTCAGGATTTTGTAATTGATCAGAATAATTTACCCTGGGCTGCAGATCTTGGATATATTCATTATAACTATCAATACATTAAACCTAATGCTCCCTTCAGAAACCTTGTCTCTGATATGAATGTAGATGAGGATGGCACCCTTTGGGTCACTTCTTCAGGATACAATAGTTATATTAATTATTTTAACCCCTTTGGTGTATTCAGATACAAGGAAGGATCCTGGTCAATGTTTAATGAAATCACAAAACCAGAAATGGATACTTTTTGGGACGCTATAAGAGTGGTCAGCAACCCCAAAAATGATAAGGTTTATATCGGCTCATTTATGAGTGGTCTGCTTGAAATTGATGCAGCTGAAAATTTGACTTTTTATGATCAGTATACTCCCGATGTGCCGCTCAACGGCGCAGATGGTGACAATGCAAGAACAAGGATAATGGGGGTCGCTGTAGATGATGATGGACTGGTTTGGATGACAAATTCAAAAGCTTACAACTCTCTTTTGGTTGTAAAAAAACTTAATAATGACTGGAAAGCTTTCCCAAGTACTAAATTCCCCGGAATTGATTATCAATTTGAAAATCTCGAAATTGACAGGAATGGATACAAATGGATTAAATTGGTGACAGGAAGAATTGCTGTTTTTGATAGCGGCGATCTTAATGATGATAATGATGACAGGGCTCTTTTGCTCGGGGACAATAATACGGTTCTGCCAAATAATAGCATTACCGCAATGAAGGCGGATAAAAATGGGGTGATATGGGTGGGTACCAACGAAGGTATCACTATTTTTAATTGTTCCTCCAATATTTTTGACGGTGCCTGTCAGGGCAATCGCCCGGTTATTTCACAGGATGATTTTAATGGGTATTTGCTGGAAGGCGAAGAAGTGCTCGATATCGAAGTGGATGGCGCAAACAGAAAATGGGTGGCTACAAAAAATGGCTTGTTTTTCCTTTCTGCGGATGGCTATGATCAACTCGCTTATTTTACTAAAGAAAATAGCCCCCTTTTTGATAATGAAGTTAATAAATTAGCTGTCGATGGGGTGTCAGGGACACTTTATATTTCTACTTCTGTTGGTATTCAGTCCTACAGATCTGATGCTACCACCGGGGAGAGGAAAATGACGGTCGAATCCTGCAATTGTTTCCCCCACCCTGTAGAATCCAACTACGAGGGCCCGATAGCCTTTCCAGAGCTCGCCGATATGGCAAATGTAAAAATCACAGATATCAGTGGACGGCTTGTTTATGAAACAACGGCTTTAGGAGGTCAGGCAATCTGGAATGGTATGGATTATAACGGCAGAAAGGCGCAGTCAGGGGTGTATCTCGTTTACGTTGCCAATGAATCAGGCACACAGAAAAAGGTTTGTAAGCTTTTGTTTATGAATTGATAGTAATTATGAATAATCTGATGATAATTGTTTTCTGAATTGAACCTGCTATGTATTTGGGCGTCCGGGCGCTACGTTTCGCAGCTCGCTGACACTCGGCCCTTCGGTCTGCAGCCGGAGGCCGCACTGCTTCACATCGCTGACGCAGATTTTTAGATTCCTTAATGATTTTATTTTATGAATTTTGATTTTTTTAGTTGATTCTTTGATTACCTTTTTTGTGGTCAGAGAGGAGTATGGATTTGCTGTAAATGAATTCTCTTCTGCCTGATTTGATCTTTTCTTGAATAATGCCAAATTTATTTTAATACATTGATTGTCAATGGTTTCGATGTGGTTTTTCTGAAAAAAACATCAGATTGTGATACTTTTTAACAATTAGTTGCCTTTGTTTTCAGACTTTCTTTTGCAGATAATGTTCATCTTGTGTATTTTGCATGGTATTTACTCCGGTTGTTTTTTGTTATGGTTTAAATAGTATTCAATTTTTTTCTTTGATGCTCTTCATCTTATCGAGTCTTTGAAATGCTTTTTAACTCTCTGGTCTTTTTTGTCTTTTTTGTTGTTTTCTTCTCTGTTTGGCCCCTTGCCAAAAGAAAAGATAAAAGCAGATGGTGGTGTATTGTCATTTTCTCTTTCATTTTTTATGGTTGGTGGGATTGGCGCTTTCTCTTTTTAATTCTATTCAGTGGTCTGATTGATTATTTCACAGGTCTTGCAATGCATTCCCAACCTGAAAGAAAAAAACAATGGCTCTTTGCTTCAATAATCGGAAATGTCGGAGGCCTGGCAGTTTTTAAATATTCCGGATTTGTGGCAGAGTCTCTTGATGGGATAATTGCCTTTTTTGGCTTTCATACTGATATTATAGCTCATTTGCCTGAGTTTTCTCTTATTGTCCCGGTTGGAATTAGTTTTTATACTTTTCAATCTATGAGTTATACCATAGACGTATACAGAAATAAACTGACGCCCACTCGTAATATCGCTCATTTTTTTGCCTTCCTGGCTATGTTCCCTCAATTGGTGGCAGGCCCAATAGTCAGAGCGAAAGATTTGTTGTTTCAACTGGATCATGACAGAAAAGTTTCTGCTTCTCAGCTTTGGTTCGGGCTCAGATTAATGGTATATGGATTTTTTCAAAAAATGGTCATCGCCGATAATCTCGCACCCCTCGTTAATAAAGCTTTCTGGAATATTAATACACAGCCTTCAGCACTTTTTTGGTGGCTGATTATGCTGGCTTTCTCCTTTCAGATATATTTTGATTTTGCCGGCTACAGCTCAATCGCAAGGGGATTGGCAAAATTGATGGGCTTTCGCTTTCGAAGTAATTTCAATCATCCTTATCATGCTGTTTCACTCAAAGACTTTTGGTCCCGATGGCATATATCTCTGTCAACTTGGTTCAGGGATTATGTGTATATCCCCTTGGGAGGGGGAAGATCATCAAAATGGAAATGGTATCGAAATATGTGGATTACTATGCTTGTTTCTGGCCTGTGGCATGGGCCGGCTGGTCATTTTATCCTTTGGGGGGGGGTGCACGCTGCTTTTTTATCTTTTGAACGTTATACTCGATGGCCAAAACTATTGCATTCTTTCAAATTTGGTAAAGCCTTTGCCTTTGTTTTTGTTATGTTCCAGGTGATTGTCGCCTGGGTCTTTTTCAGAGCTGAAAACGTTGAACAGGCTTCTGTAATACTGTCTTCTATGTTTTCTCTGAATACAGTAGGGAATGATTTTATTTTCGAAGAATATTTCAATACCATTGTCTTTTTAGCCTTGGCTGTAGGTGTGGAATGTTGGTATTTTATTAAACGGAAAAAACCTGCTTTGCGATTTTTAACCCGGAATGTTCTTTATGATTGTATCACTATGGCTGTTTTGATTACCTTATGTATCTATTTCAGAGGCCCGGCTTCCGAGTTTATTTACTTTCAGTTCTGATAGCTGTTTTTTTCTGTATTTTAAATTATTATTATGAATGCCTGGGTTTTGAGAATCTTCATTAGTGCTTTGCTGACTATCTGTCTGCTGTGTCTCTGCAGGCCGCTGATTCCTCCAATTCCTTCTTCTTCGATGCTGTCGGGTTTGTTTTGGTGCAATAAAGTTGACCCCGGAAAATTATTTGATGTTGTTTTTATGGGCGATTCACGTATTTATCGTGGTATAGACCCGGAAACAGTCGAAAAGGAACTCGACGAATTTGATAAACCTGAAGTGTTTAATTTTGGCTTTTCTTCAGCAGGACTTGATACTGCTTTCCTCAATGACGGAGCAAAACTTCTTAACCCTGATGCCGCAAAAAGAATAATTGTACTCGGTGTTTCTCCTTCTGCCCTTGCAGACGAAAATATGATGAACACTCATTATTATCAGGAAAAAAACAGGCCCGCAACGGAGTTTTGGCAACGTAGGTTTATTAATCCATATCTTAGTATATTTGATCCCGGTAACCCGGCCCTTATTCGCAATAAATACAGAAAAAATAATGAAGGCTACTTTCAGGAATATAAAATGAATGGATGGATCGCCTCTGTAAAAAAACCGATTGATGTCTGGAAAGATCATTGGATGATCGAACAAGGGTACAAAAAGGCTGAATGGAGCTTGAAATATCAAAAGTTTCTGATTGATAAAATTGCCGAATGGGAAAAATCAGGAATTCAGGTCTTTGCCTTCAGACCTCCAGCCGTCAAACATTTCGAAAAATCTGAAAATGAATTTAGTGATTTTCACGAAAAGGCTATCGCTGCTCAGATAGAAGCAGCAGGAGGTGAATGGATTGTCGTCGAAGATAGATATTCCTATCAAACTTACGATGGAAATCACCTGATGAAATATTCCGCACAAAGACTTTCGGCATTTCTGGGTAATGCTATTTCTAAATGCCTGAAAAATACTTCAAAAATCCATCTGCTAACTACTCTGAACGACTTTGAAAGTCCTGAAATGAAATACTGGCAACTTGTAGCCATGGACAAAAAAAATGCCTTCAATGGAAATAGTGGACACTTGGTCCTCCCGAAGACTTTCTCTGCAGCTTTTGTGCTGCCTTTAGATGAATTGCCAAATAATAAATTGATGATTCGTACTTCCTGTTGGATGAAATCTGTAGATATTAATGTTAATTCCAACTCTTATCTCGTAATATCAGTAGAATCTGAAGGAGAATCTTTATTTTGGCAGGGTCAAAAGATTTTTGATCATATTCTCGACAAATCTGATTGGAACAGAGTGATGCTCTCAGCTTCTTATCTGAATAACAAGCCCGGGGCTGTACTCAAAGTTTATGTCTGGAATAATAGCAAAATACCGGTCTCTATAGATAATTTTAAAATTCAGATCGATAGAGAGTAACTCATTTATGAAATCAAGCAGGAAATATATTCTGATTAACGATTTGTTGACGCATCTTTCTTACGGAATTTGGGCTTTTCTCGCGCTGTGGTTTTTTCAGGAAAGACTCTACAGTGATGCTGGATTTTTTATCTCTAAAGTAGTGCATTACGAATCTTTCTGGATGGAACTCAATCGCTTTATGCGAGTTTTCTCTCAGTGGCTGCCGCTCGTGTGTATTAAACTGAACCTAGACCTCAAAACGGTTTTACTGGCTTATTCCCTCGGGCACGTTCTCTTTTTTTATGCTGTCTTTCTCTTTGGCAGATACCGTTTAAAGAATCATTTTATCGGGTGGCTACTCATTCTTACTCAAACCGTAGGGATTTTGTGGGGTTTTTGTGCCCCGGGATATGAATTGTATTATGTTACTGCTTTCCTCGCCGTTTTCGCTGTTGTTCTCAATAAAAATGAATTCTCCCCTAAAAATATTGTCTTCTTGTTTCTCCTGATCATTACTATGGTCGTCAATTATCAATTGATTATTTTTATGGTCGCAGGTATCGTTTTATTACATTTTGAAAAACATAAATTCAAGTACTTAAAATTATATGCTTTTATTGCTTTTTCTGTTCTTGCTTGCTTTGTTTTTAAACAGTCTCTTACCGCTCATAGCTATGAGGTAGCAAAAATGGAGAATTTTATCCTCAATCTCACTTCTCGTTCTTATGGTTGGAACGACTATATATTGCCACTCTTATCTTTTTATTACCAATATTATCTGGAATTAGGTTTTATTGCCTGCCTCACTTTTGCCTTGTATTTAAAAGATAAAAAGTACTTAATGGCTGTTTCTTATTTGCTTTTTTTATTGCTTACTCAGTATATTATTGCTTTGACTTATCCGGGTATCAGACATTCCCGTTATCAGGAACAGTGCTTCTACCCTTTGATTTTTGTTACATGCTTCCCTCTGTTGATGGACCTGAAAAATAAATTTTCTCCCCGGGCAAAATGGATTTTGACTTTTTCTCTGTTCTCTCTTGTAGTTTATCGGTTTGTAGCAATTTCTGTTAATATCAAACCCTTTACTCATAGGGTCGATTATATGCACAGAATTATTATGGCAGGCCAAAAAATGGAGGGCAATAAATTTATTATGAAAGAGGATTGGTGGAATCCACTCTTCGCAGGTACTTCATTTACCCTTGGTATGGAGTCTATGTTGATTTCCGGCCTCGACCCCGACAGGAAAACTATTCATATTATCAGAGATACTGAATGGTATGCTTCCCGAAATGCTGAAACCCTGAATAATCCCAACCTATATATGTTTACTTACAGAAGCTTTTATGATCGGACTGATAGTATTTATAATCACAAAAGTGTAAATTCAAAATATTTTGATTTTCCTCCGGGAAAGTACAGATTCCTTAATGGAAATGCACCTCCTGTTGACAGTATTTCTTATCTGCATAAAAACCTGAATATTAAAACGTATACTCAGGGGCATTATACAGTAGGTTCTCAGGCTAATGTTTTGATAAAACTTATTAATGAGGATACACTTTCACTGAACTCAGCTCAAATTAAAATAGGCTATCATTGGTGGAAAGATGGCAAAATAGTATTTTGGGAAGGTATCCGGAATCACCTCGAAATTGATTTGTTGCCTAAGGAGGAATATTATCAGTATATTATGGTTCAGATGCCCCCGGAACCAGGGAATTATGAATTGCAGGTAGACCCCATTGCAGGTGATTCTCTGGGATGGATGAATTTTAATCGAAGGGTATCCGTAATTGTTGAATAGATTTTATTTTTATGACCAGGGAAATTCCTACATTTTTTAACCGAATATCTGCTCTTTTCTTGCTTTGTCTTGGAACAGGGCTTATTCTGCGTATCGGCAACCCCTTTGAGCTTTCCTTTATTAATGACGAATTAAGTACATGGTCTAAAGTTAGTTATGATTCAGTTTCTGATGTTATCAATAATATCAGAGACGTAGATTCTCACCCGGTAGGAATGTATGTTTTTGCTTATTTCTGGACTTCAGTATTTGGTACTTCTGAATGGGCATTGAAATGCCCTTTCCTGATCATGTCTTTTTTCTCCATGATCCTGGTTTTTAGGATCGCCTCTGTCTGGTTTAATGAAAAAGCTGCACTTTTAATTCTGGCTTATTTTTGCTCTCTGCAGTTTCCTGTTTGGTGGAGTTCTATAGCAAGACAATATCAAAGTGGCTTGTTCTGTACCCTGCTCATGGCTTTTTTCTGGACTAAATTATTAGTGGAAAACAGCAATAGTAAATGGCATTGGCTTGGCTTTGTTCTTGCAGGTGCAGCCTCTATGTATAACCACTATTTTAGCCTCATATTTGCTGCAACAATCGGATTGTCAGGCCTTTTTCTACTTAGAAAAAAAATAGTGCTTAAATATATTTTTGCCGGTCTGTCTATGGTTTTGCTCTTTGTTCCTCATTGGGAAATTACGAACTATCAAATGCTAAACGCTGATGGTCATAAATGGTATGATGTCCCGGGTCCTGATTTTTTATTTAATCACTTGTTTTATATTTTTCATTATTCTTTCTTCTGCCTCGGCCTGATATGCGTGCTGTTCTTCTCTTCTGTCTTTTTTTATCAAAAAAAAACTGATAATGCTCTTCCTCAACTCAGACCGATTGCCCTATTTTGGTTCTTGTTCCCTCTCTTGTTTGGTTACTTTTACTCTGTTTATAATTCTCCTGTATTAAGAACCTCTCACCTCTTGTTCTCCTTTCCTTTTCTTCTGTTTTTTCTATTGTCTTTTATCTCAAAGAATGTATCTCCCAAATTATTGACAAGCGCCGTTATTCTTGTTCTTATTGTGAATGTTTCTACGCTCGTTCTGGTCCGAAAACATTTTCAAACTACTAATTCTCACCCCTATAAACCTTTTATAGGTATGACCAAAGCTTTTCTTGAAACCCATGACCGCGAAGATGTTATGATTGTCTTGGGGGAAAATCCTTTGTACCTTCAATATTATAAAAATACCTTAAATGCAAATTTTAACCATACCGAAAGCTTTAAGCCTCCTGTTTCTTTTGTGAGGTTTCGTGATATGTTGCAAAAATCCAAAGAATCTTTTCTGATTATTGGTGCCCTGCCTGAAGCTCATGTCAGATTGGCCATGGATTATTTCCCCTTTGTCTGTAAAAAATCTTACGGTATAAATTATGAATATTTTATTTTGTCAAATAAATTTGATAATAAATCTGATTCCCTGATTGTGAATTTTGAATCTGAACTTAATTTTTTACCAGAAGATAAAGTGGCTAATTGGTCTTTTGATGCCGATAAGGTTGTAGTAGATTCTGTAAATAATGTTTCTTTCTTCGAAATGAATGGTGAATGGGGGCCGGTCTTTGATAGGGGATTGTCAGATTTGTCTTCTGTAAATCAAATGCTTCACTTTTCTGCAGATATCAGACTAATCGATTCTGCTGATGTGTTTTCTAAAGGTGTACTGACTCTTGAAATTTATAACCAAAAGGAAAAAATCTGGAAAGGGGTAGAAATTCATCAACAGATTGTTCCGGGTAAGAATTGGCAGCGTGTTTACCTCTCCCTTCGCTTTGCACACGAAAAGTTTTTTAAGAACCATAAAGATTTTAAAATAAAAGCATACTTTTGGAACAGAAATAAACTAAAAATTCACATCAAACGTTTTAATGTCCTGATTCATGAGGGAAATCCGCTCTTATATGGAGATACTGATGATGTTATCAGATGATTTTCTCAACTCAAGTATCTAACGTTAAAAGTGATTTCGCTGCTATAATTTATTTATTATGTCTGTTATTGTAAAAAATCTAACAAAAACTTATGGCACCCAAAATGCCGTAAATAATATTAGCTTTGAAGCTAAAAAAGGTGAAATCCTTGGTTTTCTTGGCCCTAACGGTGCCGGAAAAACTACAACTATGAAAATGATTACCTGTTTTATCCCGCAAACTCTCGGTAGTATCAATGTCTGTGGCTTTGATGTTGAAAAGGATACTATTCAGGTAAGAAAACGTATCGGTTACCTCCCGGAACACAATCCGCTGTATCTCGAAATGTACGTAAAGGAGTATTTGCTATTTATTGCAGGCCTCCACAAAATGAAAAATAAATCTGAGGCCGTTGAAAATATGATAGAAAGAACGGGCCTTACCCTCGAAAGACATAAATTGATTGGGTCCCTCTCTAAAGGTTACCGCCAAAGAGTTGGTCTTGCACAGGCTATGTTGCACGACCCCGAAGTACTCATCCTCGATGAACCAACTTCAGGTCTCGACCCCAATCAATTAATCGAAATCCGCAATTTGATCCGAGACCTCGGTAAAGAAAAAACAGTCGTCTTTTCTTCACATATTATGCAGGAAGTTCAGGTCCTTTGCGATAAAGTGATTATCCTCAATAACGGAAATATGGTGGCAAACGATTCTATCGATGTCCTGCAGGATAATATTATTAAAGAAAAACAAATTTCTGTAGAGTTCAGCAAAGATGTTATTGTTAAAAAACTTAAAAATTGCGCTGAAATATCTTCCGTTAATAAACTCGGTAACGCTAAGTATCTCATTAAAACGAATAGCAAAAAAGATATTCGGCCTGATATTTTTAAATTCGCAGTCAAAGAAAATGTGGTTTTGCTCGAAATGTTTTCTAAAAGTTCTTCTATAGAAGATGTGTTTCAGGAGGTCACCAAATAATTCTAAAATGAAAAAATTGTTGCTGCCATTGATTGTTGTACTCTTGTCTCTTATTGCATGCCAGGATAAAACAATTGATAATCCTGATGAAAAACCCCTCGCTAAGGTTGGTGATCAGTTTTTATACCCCTCCGATGCGCTCGGAATTGGAACTTGGCTCGGTATGACTGAAAAAGATAGCCTCTATCAACTCAAATTGCATGTCAATAAATGGGTAAGAGATGAATTGATGTTGCAGGTGGCAGAAGATAATATCCCCTTGAATGAACAGATCGAAAGAATGGTCAGAGATTATAAGGCTACGCTGATTATGAATCAATATGAAGAAACCCTCATCAATCAAAGACTAGATACCGATGTGACTCCTCATCAACTCGCTGATTATTACAGCAAAAATAAAGAACAGTATATCTCGGGCCTGTCATGGGTCCGTTGCCACTTTGTGAAAGTTAATAGAAATGTTGATGGCATCAAAGAACTTAAAAAATGGTTCAAGTCGGAAGAAGGAGTTGCTTTTGAAAAAGTTAAATTGTTTTGTGCTAAAAATAATACTGTCCATATCCTCAATGAAGATCTTTGGATCGAATACAATAAATTGTCGGATGAAATGCCCGAAAACTCTATCTCCTCCAGACACCGAGAAAGACAATCCGTTCTCGATAGAATGGATGATTCTTACCAGTATCTTTTACAGATTTTTGAATATAGAGATAAAGATGATGCAACCCCTTTACCTCAGGTCCAGGAAGAAATTCACAGGATAATTATTCACCAAAGAAGAAATCAAATTCTGCAGGACATCCGTAGAGAAGTTTTTGAAAATGCAAAAAAAGAAGGGAAATTTGAAATCTATTAACCGCTTTTAGGACTTTTTTCTTAAATATCGCTACATTTTTTCCCTTTATTGGCCTGCTGTATAGTTTATCCAAAGATAAACTTTACTTTTGTCTCCCGATTTCCGTTTATGAAATTGAATTATAGGCAATGTTTTTGTTTATACTTATTTGTCTTATGATGTTGCCTTCTTTTTATTGTAAAGTTACTTTATTAAAATGAAAAAAATTTGGATTCCGGTTCTGCTGTGGACTACTTGTAGCTTTTTTGCTTTGTCGCAGCGTTTGCAAGTAGATAAAGTCGTTGCTGTTGTTGGCAATCAAATTATTTTGCACTCCGATATTGAAGCTCAGGTTAAATTAATGCAAAGCCAAAGTCAGGGAGTTGACCTGTCTCCCGATGTGCGATGTTATATTTTTGATCAACTTTTTGCTAATGCCCTTATGCTCACTGAGGCAGAAAAAGACTCTGTCGTTGTCTCTGACATGGAAGTGCAGACTCAACTCGATAACAGAGTCAATACGATCCTGTCTTATATGGGAATGGATGAAAATAAATTCCTGGAGTTTTATAGCATGACCCCGGTTGAAATGAAAGAATTTATGAGGGACCAGATGAAGGATCAACTCGTTCAGCAACGTATGCAACAACAGGTCATGAAGTCTATCTCCATTACGCCTAAAGAAGTAAAATCATTCTTTGATAGAATCCCCAAAGATAGCCTTCCTTACTTTAATTCTGAAGTGGAATTGTCTGAAATTGTTATTAAACCTAAAGTCAACCCTACTGAAGATGCCAGAGCCAGAAAACTCGCAAGAAACCTCCTCCTCCAAATTGTTGAGGATTCTGTCGATTTTGAACTGCTAGCCAGAAAATATTCCGATGACAAAGCTTCTGCTGCACTCGGTGGTAACTTGGGCGTTCAGCCAAGAGGTACGCTCGTTCCCGAATTTGAAGCCGCTGCTTACCAACTCAAAGATGGTGAAGTCTCCGATGTGGTGAAAACTCAGTTCGGGTACCATATCATTCAACTAATTAATCGCCTCGGTAATAATATTAATACCAGACATATCCTTATTCGACCGGATATTACTGCTGATGACAGAGAAAAATCTTACCAGTTTTTAGATAGTGTCAGAAACCTTATACTCGTTGATAGTTTCTCCTTCTCTAAAGCAATTTCTACCTTCTCTGAAGATGACCAAAGCAAAACCAGAGCCGGTAGAATCTCTAATCCGGCTACAGGGGAACCGTATTTTGAATTGGGTGACCTCGAACCTTCTGTTTACTTCGCTATCGATGGCCTCAAAGAAGGTGATATAACTAAAGTGATTGAATACGATTCCAGAACGGGTGAAAAACAGTTCCGGATTGTTAAAATATTGTCCAGAACTCAACCGCATGCTGCCAACCTTAAAGATGATTATTCTAAAATCAGAATGGCGGCTTTGGAAGAAAAAAAAGGCAGACACATTATGAATTGGATAAATTCCAAAATTAGCAATAACTATATTGAAATAAAATTGAAAAACCTCAGCGAAAATGACGGCGAAATTACTAAATGTGATGCTATGAAAAAATGGATGTCATCTGATAGTAACAGGCCTTAATCCATTTTTTATTTCTTTCCCTCAGATTATTTAAGCTTATTTTAACTTTACCAAAACTCTTTTTTTAGTTTTTTTTTCCTTTTTTTGTATATCGCTTTTACATAAGAGACTTGTGTATTTTATATTATACCTCTTTACTCTCTTGTTTTTTCTTGATAAAGCCTAAATGTAATTACTATTCTTATGGATAAATCGTCAATGACTATGAAGTTTGAAAATGATGTGGATGCTGTGGATGCCCTGGCTCAATCTTACCAGAATCTAAAATCCGAAATCGCTAAAGTTATTGTGGGACAGGAAGATATTGTGAAAACCGTTCTTATCTCTCTCTTCTGTGATGGTCATAGCCTCCTCGTAGGTGTCCCCGGTCTTGCTAAAACCCTCCTCGTTAATACAATCTCCCAAGCACTCGATTTAGGCTTTAAACGTATTCAGTTTACTCCAGATTTAATGCCCTCAGATATCACAGGTTCGGAAGTGATGGACGAACACAGAAATTTTGCCTTTCATAAAGGCCCGCTTTTTACTAATATCTTACTCGCAGATGAAATAAATCGTACCCCTCCCAAAACGCAGGCGGCTCTACTTGAGGCTATGCAGGAACGTTGTGTTACGGTTGCAGGTGTGCAACATATCTTGCCTAAACCGTTTTTTGTCCTCGCTACTCAAAACCCGATTGAACAAGAAGGGACTTACCCGCTCCCCGAAGCTCAACTCGATAGATTTATGTTCAATATTTTTCTTGATTACCCTTCTTATAAAGAGGAAGTCGATATTGTTAAAGGGACTACCTCCGGAACATCCAAGAAAGTTAATTCCGTCCTCACAGGTGAAGAAATTATTTATTTTCAACACTTGGTCCGTAAAATTCCTATCGCTGATAATGTCTTGGAATATGCAGTAAGTCTCGCAAATAAATCAAGACCTAACACTGAAATGGCTACAGATTTTGTTAATAACTATATCTCTTGGGGCGCCGGACCAAGGGCTTCGCAATGTCTTGTCCTTGGCGCAAAATGCCACGCTGCTATCACCGGAAAATATTCTCCGGATGTCGATGATGTCCGTGCCGTAGCGAACTTTGTGCTCAGACACAGAGTGGTCAGAAACTATAAAGCGGAAGCCGAAGGTATCTCTATTGAAGAGGTGGTGAAAAAATTGTTCTGATTTTCTTTGTCTATTATTTAAAATCCAGCCGATTCCTTTTTGGAAGCCGGCTTTTTTTATAATTACTTTTAACGGCTGACCTCCTTTTGGGTTTTCTTTGCTGATTATACTTTCTCACATGAAACAGCAATACGATACTTTGAATTTTATTTCTGCTATTGGCTTGTTTTTCTTTGTTCTTATTAGTTGTGCAGAACCTTCAATGCCACAAGGTGGCCCTAAGGACATTAAAGCTCCTGCATTAAATAAGAAAAGATATTCTACTCCAAATAAAAGTACCAATTTCAGAGATAATCAGATTATCCTGACTTTCGACGAATGGATAAAAATTCAAGCTGCCTACTCGCAATTGATAATATCACCCCCGCTTGAGAATAAACCTGACCTGAAAGTTATTAATAAATCTTTGGTGCTGAAATGGAAGGAAGTGCTTAAAGATAGTACGACCTATACCATTAACTTCGGTGATGCTGTAAGAGATATTACTGAAAATAATATTACTCAAAATCTGAAATTTGTCTTTTCTACTGGTCCTTTCCTCGATTCTCTCAGTTGCTCCGGCCAAATTGTTGACGCCGAAACAGGTGATCCGGTGGAAGGTGCGCTCGTAATGCTATACCAAAATCTCGAAGATAGCATCCCATTGTCCCAAAAACCTTATTATTTTAGCAAAACGGATGAACAGGGTGCCTTTGAAATTGAAAATATTCAAGACAATAGATATCGTATCTTCGCCCTCCTTGATAAAAATAGTGATTATATTTATAACCTCACTGATGAAAAAATAGCCTTCCTCGATTCTTCCTTTTTAATGAATGATTCTCTTCAACCTTTTGTTAAGTTGAGTATGTTCAATGAAAGGGAACAAACAATTGTTTTTGGTTACAAAATGATACATTTTGGCTGCCTGAAATTAAATTTTAATAATCATATTGAAACAAAATCGGAAATATCCCTCATTAATGGTACTCAACCTTTGGATTATATTGTTGATCAGGGGGATGATACCCTGACTCTGTGGTTCGATGGGAATATGCCGGATGTAGATAATTGGCTTTTCCTTGTTGAAAATAAAGAGGAAAATTTATTGGATACCATAAAAGTTAATTCTCAGAAAAGATCCGTTTTTGAAGAGTTTGTACAGGATTTAACCTGGTGCCCCAACAGGGATAATAATCAAAATAAAGCCAATGCAGCCCTTCCTTCTTCCAGACCAAAACAAGATACTACTCCTCTGAAACAACATCCCTTCAATCCTTTAGGATTGTATTTCTCAAGACCCGTTCAGCAATTTGATAGCGCAGGAATCCTCTTGTTTATTGATACTTTACTCTCTGTTACTGAATTTTCGGTTGCGGAAAGCTTAGATAGTTTAACTGATGAAATAAGTAGGGATACTATTATTAAAACAGTCCTTAAAGATACTTTTTTGAAGGTTGACCCCCCCCGGATATCTATTGCTCCCAAGGTGGCCACTCAATTAAACTTTAGTTATAAATGGAAGCAAAACAGACAGTATAAAATTATGATCCTCCCCGATGCACTGACTGATTTTTTTGGCTTTGTAAACAGGGATACCCTCTCCGGAATTTATTCTGTCAATGATATAGGTGAATATGGTACTGTTTCTATTAATGTTATTAATGTGGATAGCTCAATGCAGTATATCGTTCAATTACTCGACTCCAAAGCTGAAATTGTACATCAAAATGTTTTCAGGGATTCTACCAGTATTAATATCCTCTACGAAAATATTAAAACCGGTAGTTATTCTTTAAAAATAATTCATGATCAGATCCCCAATAAACGATGGGACCCGGGGCTTTATACTGAAAAAAGACAGGCTGAAATTATCTCCGTTAGTAAAACTATTGTCCTGAAACCCGGCTGGGAAAATTTTATGGAAATGGATATCGGAAAGGTTGATTGAGTATAATCCAATAACTTTTGATATGAATTCCTGCATCTTCCTGTGTAGGCAATAAATCTCATACCCTTCCCCAAAGATACAGGAATGTATCTGAATGCTGATTTTTACTTACTGCTAATCATTAGGTACACTAAGGACTTATTACTATTATTCCTTGGGCAGCCGGGCGCTACGTTCCGCAGCTCGCTCTTCGCTCGGCCCGAATCAGCTGAAAAAAA
>CAJQOX010000089.1 GCA_905480075.1 uncultured Aureispira sp.
AAAATTCATAGGAGAAAAAAAATCAATAAGATATTGGGTGCCCGACAAAGTCCTTGAAGAAATAGAAAGAAGTTCAATGTATACCAAAATGGAATAATCAATAACATAAGAATTCGTCTTAAAAATATGCGCTTCCCGGCACTTTTACTTTTATTTTATTTATGTATATCATGTCAACAGGCTGAAACGGCCCCTATGAGGGAGTCAATTGTTTCAGTTAAGGAAAAAGATACACTGACAAGCCTGGAAAAAGAGCTTACAGGTATACAGAAAAAGATTCAGGAGGACTTAGCTGAAGTGCTCTATAAAAAAACTTTGCCAACCTTACCGGGCAATAATGAATATTTTGGAAAACTGCAGATAAACGCACTTGAAACTGGAAGTCAAAAGTCCTTGCAGCGTGTTTATCAGCAAATTGAAACTCCACCGGCTGAAAATTCAGGAAAAGTCAGACATCTCGATCTTTCCTATCAGAACATTCATTACATCCCTAACAAGGTGACACAATTCCCTGACTTGAGATACTTATCTTTAAAAAGCAATCAGATTCAGGCCATTAACCCGAAATTAGGATTATGTAAAGAATTAAAAAAACTGGATTTATCATCTAACGGGATACAGAATATTCCCTTTGAGATAATTCATCTGACACAGATTGAAAATTTAGTCTTTGCAGACAATAATCTCACTACCCTACCCGCTTTTTTCTTTAACCTGAACTACCTGAAAAGTCTGGACATCAGCAATGTCCACACCGCGATGGCGGAATACTATAACGACATTCAGCGCTTTCCCAAAGTATTGTTGAGAATGCCTGGCCTGGAAAAATTATTTTTGGAAAAATTACCCCTCCGCAACCTGCCAAAGGACCTCTACAGAATGAAATCCCTTCAGGTCCTGAGTCTGAATGGCAACCGGGAGATGAATTTGTCTCAGACATTTGAGGTATTATCAACAATGCGTAATTTGGTAGCATTGGACCTCTCATTTATCGGCCGGCGGACATTACCAAAAAACATAAGCAAACTTAAGAATCTGAAAGTATTGATTTGGCACGAAGAGAACAAATTGAATGCAGACTATATAGAAAATACACTTAAGGTCTTACTTCCTGACACCCGGATATATTATGGCAAAAAGGGTATCGCCAGCCCTTTCCTGAGGGGTAATAGTATCAACACTTTGAAAAAAGCAGGATATTGAAATAAGAAATCATGTATTAGCAGTGAGTACATCAAAATCCCCCCTTTTAATTTTCTTTGTTCTTTTTCGGAAAGTTGCTGTATACCCTGGCCAAAGAGCTGAATTTCGACCTGATTTGTGTAAATACCAACTATTGCACCCTGATGACCATACCATATCTTTAAGCCTTTGATGAATTTCATCATTAAATTTTTGTTGGGCATCTTTTTTCAAACTCAAACAAGCATTATCCGGTAAACCCTGGAGGACCTTCAGATAATCCATTATAAAGTTAAATTGCGATTCTATTATATGCAATTGTGAATTGTGACCGAGTCCGGTATTAGGACCAAGTATAAACAACAAGCCGGGATAACCGGAAATACAAGTACCCCAATATGCTTCGGGGCCTTTTTCCTTCCAGGACTCAAATAAATTTTGCTCATCGACCCCCAAAACAGTTAGCCCTCTTTTTTCAAAATCTGCAACATGAAAACCGGTAGCAAAAATAACAACATCTGCCGCCCTCAGTATACCCTTTTCATCAATAATACCTTCCGGGACAAATTTCTGAACAGCATCGGTTACCAATTCTACATTAGCACGTGTAAGGGCCGGAAAGTAATCGTCGGAAGGAAGGCGGCGTTTACAACCAATCTGATAATCAGGAGTCAGCTTGTTACGTAAAATGGGGTCTGAGATAGATTTGTGAAGATGTTTGATGGCCAATCTTCTGGTCATGGTTCTGAAAAAATTATCACTGAAGAGAGATTTTCCGACAAGCTCATAAAACCAATAAAATGCCAAGCGTTTCAATTTTTGAAGTGGAGGAATTTTTTTGAATATTTTTTTTGAAAAAGAGGAAATTTTACGATCATTTTTGGGAAGAATCCAGGCTGGCGTTCGTTGAAACAAGGCGAGAGAATTAACCTCCGCTGCAATAGAAGGGACAATCTGAATAGCAGAGGCACCTGTTCCTATCACAATGACTTTCTTGTCCTTATATTCAACTTCATGATTCCATTCTGAAGAGTGAAAATACTTGCCCTCAAAAACATCAAGGCCTTTAAAGTCAGGAATATTAGGGACATTTAGTGGCCCAATAGCTGAGATTACCGTTTTTGCATAGGTTGTTCCTCCATTCTGATCCCTAAGAAGCCACCGTAAGTTTTCTTCATCGAAACGAGCCTCCACAATATTGGTATTGTATTGAATATGTGGTTCGAGATTGTATTTATTTTTTAAATTAATAATATATTCCAGAATTTCCGGTTGTAAAGAATATTCTCGAGACCAATCCGAGTTCATCTCAAAGGAGAAGGAATAAAGATGAGAAGGTATATCGCAACCACAACCGGGATAGATATTATCCCGCCAGGTGCCTCCAACCTGATCAGCCCGCTCAAAGATCACAAAATTATTATTTCCACTTTCTTTCAATTTAACAGCAAGACCTAGTCCGCCAAAACCACTCCCTATAATAGCAACATCAAAGTCAAAACCGGAATTTTTAATTTTTACCATAATAATTATATATATATAAATCTTAAAACTTCAAGAACACTAATGAATAGTAAATATTTTGCATTTATGATGTTTTTTAAAATAATAAACTTTACTTTTTTTCATTTTAACAATAATTATCCCTACATTGCATATAACCCAAAACACTACATACCCAATCAAATCCATGATTACATAAAAATTCAAAAGCGAATTAATCCTGTAAAAGATATTCTATGTTATTAGCTTATCAAGAACTGATTTAAAAAATCTAATTAATATTCAGTTCTGAGATATGCTTATTTTTTACCCCATATAGAAAACATTTAATATTTAGGTAAAATCTATTGTAATTCCCCTGCTACTGAACAACAGATTCAAATAAGGTAATTACGAGGAATATCTTTGTAAGGTTGTTGAATAACTTTATAGCAATAAAATATAAATTTTTCAATTAAACCAAAGATAGATGAAGAATATAATAAAATTACTTGACAGTAAATATCCTACCTTCAATGAATGGCGCGCTCAAAATCCTGAGCAAAAAATAGATTTAAGCCATGCTGACCTGTCGGGCATGAATCTTAGTGGAAAGCATTTAATGAATGTAAATCTGTCGAATGCAGATTTGAGTAATACTATCTGTGTTTCTACAATCTTCTGTCGTGCAAATCTGGAAAATGTAAATTTCACAAATGCTGACCTTAGTAATGCTTCTTTTGGACCTATAATGAAGACAGACTCCGGGATAGGAAATTCGATTTTAGGGCTGCATTTATTTTATGCTGCACAATTACCTAATGCCAATTTTGAGAATGCAAATATGTATCTCACAAATTTTATGGAATGCGATATGAATGGAGCAATTCTGACGGGGGCGAAAACTGAAAACACCAATTTTAAACGGGCATATTGGAGTGGTGTACTTCTGGCAGAAACTGATTAGCAGGGTTAATCAGCAATCACTTTTCCCCCAAACAGATCCTCCTTAATATATTAGGGAACCCAAAAATCATCCCCAAAAAACTTCAGAATCAATATCAGGTTTAACCACAGATGGCAAGTTGTCTGAACTATCACGTAACCACCAATTCCAATCAAGAAATTTATTTTTGTTATCAGAAGTTAGGATTCTCAACCTTCCCCGACCAGGGTTTCTCCGGAATTCACCTATTTCCCAGTAGTCAACACAGGTATTAAAATCATAGGCATTCTGCCCGATATTTCTATTAAAATAAATTTTCCCAAAAGTGATTAATATTTCTTCAAGTAAATTACTACTTTCAGGGGATACACCAGAAGTTGTCCATTCGGAAACCGGTCCATAGCCACCGCCACCCTCCAAAGAAGATCAGAGTAATGCATGTTTTTTCACTCTTCCATCGGAATGTTTAAGGATAATTTCCCGGGATTTGTACTTATAATTATAGGAAACATAGTCTAGCGGAACGATAACCCTGCCCCCGGCAGCAGCTACTCCCCACAATCCTTTTTGTTTCACCAGAAAGGTTCTGTTGGGCAAGGTAACCATATCTTCATAGACAGGAGGTAAAATAATACCTTTGGTGGTTGAAACAATACCCCATTTATCTCCTTTTTGGACAAAGAAGAAATTTTTCTTTGGTCTGTAATCAAAGGCATCATAGATAACCGGAATCATTTCATTTCCCTTGGCATCAAGAAGTCCCCATTTGCTCCCTTTTTTGACCATGAACTGATTGGCATTCATAATGTGAATGGCAGAATATGTGATGGGAATAATCTCTTCTCCTTCTGCTGTCAGCATACCCCATTTAGTCCCTTTTTTAACCGTTACCCTATCAATATCAGGAAAATACTGTAAATCATTATACACAAGATTGAAAAGGGTTTGATCATTAAAGTAATAATCAATCTTATCTTTTTTCTTAACCTTTATCTTTAAAGTAGTTTCATCTACCCAAATATCATCGTATTCAATCGGAACCGATGCAATGACTTTCCCTGAGCTATCAATACGATAGACGCCCACTTTTTTATCTTTTCCTACCAGAACTGACCTGAGATATTTAAGAAAAAAAGGAGCCATAAAATCATACTCCATAGGTAAAACCTCTTTTCCTTCAATATCGAGTAAAGCAAATTTATCGTTATCTCTAACCACAAAATAATCCATTAAAACATCAACATCATCGTATTTCTTTCCAAAGGCACAGGGATCTTCTTTTATCCAATTAAATACCGACCATTTATTTCCTATTTGTAAATTGATATGATTTAGATAAGTATGGTGATAAATTTTATCAAAACAAGTAGGAATTAATTCTTTGCCTTTAGCGTCTCTCATCCCTGACTTTCCTGCTATTTTAACAAGATATCTGAAACCATCATAAGAAATGTCATCATAGTTCGCTTCCAGCACAATTTGTCCTAATGTATCCAAAATGCCATATTTAGAATTATTTTCTATGCTGATATAGTCAACGATAGCACCATAATTATAATTAATATTATCAAAAGCTACAGAAACCCACTCTGAACGATCTTTGTGGAGCATACCCCATTTACCATTTTCTTTGATTCGGTAAAAACCTTTTTTCCTTTTGTGTAAATAGCGATAGCTTATGGTATCAAATTTAGGACTTGTCAGCGTTTCATTATTTTTCATATCGTAAAAGCCCCACATAAAGGAACTTCCGTTCCAGACTTTATAGAGGTTGTCCATCAGAAAAAAGGACGCCCCCTTTTCATATTCTATATTTTTTGTCTTAAAAGCATATTTTTTTTGATATGAGGAGGTATCCGTTTGAGCCTTTAACAGAAAAGGAAACGAAATAAAAAATGAAAAAAGTAATTTAGAACACATAAAATGTTAATTATTAATGAAGGGTAAGAAGACAAGTTATAAACGGAAAGTGATTATTTCTATTGTATGATCGATTATAAGAAAATTAAAATGAACAGGATTGAACTAAAAAAGTTATAAATAATTGACTAAAAAAGTAAAATAACAAAACGAAATAACTCCCGTTAAAAACCAAATTCCATCTATTGGATAAAATAAAAATAAAAAAAATGCATAAACAATTGATTTTCAAAACACTTAACCTTGGTAAGCCTATTGCATTACATTTAACAAGAATATCTTCCAATTAATTGATTAGTAAACATAATAAAACATAAGAATTTCATTATAGATTTAATCGTAAAATTCTCTAAAGAAAAAAAAGCAGGAAAGACGTTTTGCCTGAAAACTAATAAACTATTAAGAGAAACACAGAGCCTTTAAATCTTAACAATAATAAACACAAACAAAACTAAAAAGGTATTGCATTGATCAGCAATACCTTTTTTTTATTTGATATAATAAAAAAGAAAAGAATAACAGAACAAAAGATGATTAATAAGAGACAGATTTTTAATTCATGAAAACAGATCCGTTTCTTTATCCAAATTGTCTATAATCATTGTAGTTCAAAGGTATTCAGAAGTAATATTACGAATTTACTCATCAGTCTGTACATCCATTTTAATTCATTAATCATCAAATCAATAAATCATAGCAGATGACTTTCCAAGTGCAGAATTAATGTACAAACAGTAACAAAACCCACGTTTTAAAAAATAAACAGAACAATAAAATCTAAGCCCTCTGAAAACAGGAATTAGTCTGCCTCAGTATTTTTTTTCATAGCTTTCCATGAAAAAGCAGCCAAAGCAGCACCAATCAGTGGAGCAAAGATATATATCCACAAATGTTGAATGTTTCCTGATAGTAAGGCAGGACCAATAGAACGTGCGGGATTCATAGAAGCCCCTGATATAGGACCTCCAACCAAAGCTTCCACAGCTACAATTGCCCCTACCGCAACAGCAGTATACTGCACGGTATCTTTATTTTGGCTTACAAACAAGATAACGATCATCAAAAAGTAAGTAAGGATAATTTCGAGAATAAAGGATTGAATTTCTGAAGCTGCAGGAAGCGTTGCCCCTAAAGTCCCCTCATACCCTGAAAAAAGCAAAAGCAAAGTAGCAGAAGCCATACAGGCTCCAAGAACCTGCACATTAATATAAGGGATCACATCCTTAATAGCAAAACAACCTGCCAAATAAAATCCTATAGATACTACCGGATTGATATGAGCACCAGATACATTTCCAAAAATATAAATCATGGTACTGACAATAAGACCAAAAGTAAATGCTATTCCAAGATGAGTGATATCTCCTTTGCTTATTTCATTAATTATAATTGCACCTGTGCCGAAGAAAACCAAGGCATAAGTTCCGATAAATTCTGCAAAATATTTTCTCATAAGTACTAATCCACTAAACAATTAAGGCTTAAAATTAATAAAAATTAATAAAAAAAAACAAAGATAAACCAATGTAAACTTAATGTGTGAAAGAATTAACCAAAGTGAAATATATAGTTAACAAATAGTTTAAATTAAAAGATTTCCTTTGCACTAAATTGGAAATGAATGTGAGAATAACCATAAAATCGTTGCCAATTTAAATCATACTTTATTCATTTAATATTTACAAAATCAAAAACAAAATGAAAAATTTAAGCCATTTATTAACGTTATTAATGTTAGCATTAACAATTTCATTCAATTCTTGTACACCTGAAGACAAATGTGCTAATGTTGAATGTTTTAACGGTCAAGTTTGCCTGGATGGTAATTGTGTAGGAGCAAGTACCAATACAGTGATCACTTCAAATATCACTTCTGATGTAACTTGGACAAAAGACAACATTTATGAGCTTGGAGGCAGAATTTCTGTAGAAAGCGGTGCAACGCTAACTATTGAAGCAGGTACAATTATCAAAGGTCAGGCTGGATCTGGTCATAATGCGACTGCACTATTAATTGCCGTGGTGGAAAATTAATGGCTCAGGGTACTGCTTCAGAACCAATTATTTTCACTTCAGTTGCAGATGAAATAACAACAGATCAAGTTGCTTCTGGCGATTTCAAAAGTCCGAACCTTGATGCAACTGTAAATGGTCTATGGGGAGGTATTTTGATTTTAGGAAATGCTCCTATTTCTGCTTCTGCAAGTCCTACTCAAATTGAAGGTATTCCTACTTCCGATCAAAATGGACTTTATGGAGGAAGTGATGTAGCAGACAACTCAGGTGTAATTTCTTATGTTTCCATTCGTCATGGAGGAACTAACATTGGTGATGGTAATGAAATCAATGGGCTTACTTTGGGAGGTGTTGGTAACGGCACTACTATTGAAAACATTGAAATTATAGGAAATCAAGATGATGGAATTGAGTTCTTTGGTGGTTCTGTAGATGTCACCAACCTAATCATCTTGAATGTAGGTGATGATGCTGTTGATACAGATCAAGAATGGACTGGAACACTAGATAATTTCATCGTTATTCAAGGTTCTGAATCTGATCATGCACTTGAGTTAGATGGTGGTGAAGGCAGTATTAATGATGTAAAATTTACGTTGAAAAACGGTTCTTGCAAAGGATGGTATAGCACAGATGATTCAATTGGTGGTGAATACGCTGATTTGAGATCAAAAGTTCAGTGTGAAATTGAAAGCATTTACTTCTTTAACTTCGGTATCAATTCTGATTTTGAGTTAGATAATGATGGTGTTTCTGATAATTACAAAAATGGAAAGGTTACTATTTCTGCTTTGAAATTTAATACTTCTCATTTGACTTCTGGTAATTTAACAGCGGCAAGTATTCTTACAGACAAATCTACTGCAGGAGATGCTTTCAATTCTTTGACTTCAACTAAAGCAGACAACGTTAGTACTGCTACTGGTGGTGCTACTAAGGCTAGCTTTTCTAACTGGACTTGGTCATCTCAAGCCAACTTACTTAATGACTTTTAATAATTCATAAAATAAAATAATAATAGCAGGCCTGTATATTACAGGTCTGTTATTTATACATATAATATATTCTAAAATGAAAACTTTTTTTACCTTCTTTTTTATCTTGACGTCCTATGTTATATTCGGGCAAACGGGAAAAGTACGTGGTATAGCTATTGATGAAGTCATGGGAGAACCAATTTTAAGCGCTACTGTGCTGATAAAAGGAACAACTCAAGGAACATTAACTGATTTAGATGGTAATTTTGAAGTAGAGTCAAGTCCCGGGATAATAGATATAATTATTTCTTATTTAGGATATCAAACTTTAACAATTAAAAATATCGAAATTAAAGCTAATGAAGTAACAGTTATTGATAAAGTTTTCATAAAAGAACAAACTGAAATTGCTGCACAAGTGGTTGTTACTGCTGAAGCAATAAGAGCGAATGAGGTTTCTTTAATCAACATGAAGTTGAAATCACCCGGCATGTTAGATGGAATCTCTTCAGATAAAATAAGTCAAATTGGAGATGCTAATGTAGCCGAAGCAACAAAACGAATAACAGGAGTCACGGTTGAAGGAGGAAAATACGTCTATGTTAGGGGCTTGGGAGATAGATATTCAAAAACAACACTTAATGGAGTAGATATCCCTGGTCTGGACCCCGATAAAAACACTATTCAAATGGATATATTCCCTACAAGTATGGTCCAAAATATAGTAATAAATAAAAATTTCAGCGCTGAATTACCGGCAGATTTCACAGGAGGTTTATTAAATATAGAAACCAAAGACTTTCCTGATAAAAAAACTATAAAATTATCCTACGGAACCTCTTTTAATCCAAATCATCATTTCAAAAACAACTTCCTTAGCTACGAAGGAGGAAGTACTGATTTTCTCGGTTTTGACGATGGCACAAGAGCTCTAAGCCCTTCAGCTGGGACCTATGTACCTACTCCCTTTACTCCAGGAGTAAGTGATCAACAAGTAAATTCATTTGTGCGAAAATTTTCTCCAATTTTAGCAGCTGAAGAGCAATTAAGTATTCTTGATTTCAATTTTAGCTTTTCTTTGGGCAATCAAATAAATTTATTGAACAAAAAGAAAGAAAAAACAGGAAATAAATTAGGATATATATTCTCTTTATCCTATAAATCAAATTATAAACATTATGAGGATGTTGAGTATGGAGATTATCAAAGAGAATTTGAGCCTGATTCTATACAATTAAAATTAGCCAACTTACAACAGGGTACCCTTAGCGAAAGAAGTTTTCTATTGGGGGCAATTGGTGGTTTAGCCTATAAAACAAAAAAATCCAAGATTAAATTTACCCTTATGCATCTGCAAAATGGAGAAAGCCGAACGGGTAGGTTTAATATTATCAATAATGCTGACGCAGTGGGACAGTCAGGATATGAAGCTGTTTCAGATAATCTAGAATATAATCAGCGTTCTTTAAGCAATCTGTTGTTGGCTGGTAAACATTCTTTAACAAAAGGCAAATGGGATATCCAATGGAAACTTTCTCCAACCTATTCCTTATCGGAAGATCCAGACATAAGAAAGACCTCATTTAGTTATGATGGAAGCTATTCTTTTGCCCCTGGAGAAGCAGGAAATCCATCTAGAATCTGGCGTTCATTATCTGAATTGAATGCTACCACAAAAATAGACCTTACAAAAGAATTAAAAATTAAAGAAACAGAATTGAAAATTAAATTTGGAGCTGCGCATACTTACAAAAACAGAGATTATTTTATTAAGTTTTATGAATTAAGATTTGAAAAACCACAATCTTGGTCTACTCCTGATGCTAACTTAGTGCTTGCACCGGAAAATATTTTCCCCAATAATTCAAATAGCACTTACATTCAATCAGGAAATGCCAATCCAAATCCTAATGAATATAATTCCAATGTAAACCTAGGTGCTGCCTATGCTTCTATTAACGCAAACATACTTAATAAACTTAAAGTAATAATTGGTTTAAGAACAGAATATTTTGTTCAAATGCACACAGGAAGAGATATTGCTTATGCTACTGGAAATACTATTAATGGCAATAACTTAGTTAATGAAAAGGTGTTAGAATCCATCAACTTATTCCCCTCTGCAAATTTTGTCTACTCTATTACGCCTAAACAAAACTTAAGAACGTCCTATTCAAGAACAATTGCCAGACCTTCTTTTAAAGAACTATCCTATGCTCAAATTTTAGATCCAATAACCAACAGAATATTTAATGGTAGCCTTTTCACCTTCTCAAATATTGTGAATGGAGAAAGAGTATTCACCTGGGACGGAATTTTAAAAGAAACCAATATTGACAATTTTGACCTAAGATGGGAATTATTTTTCAAAAACAAAGCTCAATTTATTACAGCTAGTTTCTTCTTTAAGAATTTTGTAAATCCTATTGAGTTGGTAAGAATACCTGAACAACAAACCAGCGTAGAATACCAAACCAGAAACGTAGGAAATGGACGAGTTTTAGGATTTGAAGTAGAACTAAGAAAAAACTTCGACTTTATTAGTCCGGCTCTTGAAAATCTTTATTTTAACGGTAACTTTACCTACGTTTATTCGGAAATATCTATGACAGATATAGAATATAATGCCCGAAAAACCTACGAACGCACAGATGAAAACATCAAAAGAGTAAGAGATATGGCTGGCCAATCTCCCTATGTTATCAATTGTGGCTTAAGTTATAAACATCCTGAATTGGGTATGTCCCTAGGACTATACTATAATATAAAGGGGCCCACATTATTAATTGTTGGCACTGGTCTTATTCCGGACATTTATTCTGAACCTTTCCATAGCCTCAACTTCAGTTATCATCAAAAATTGGGTAAAAAACAAAACTCTAGCCTTAGTTTCAAAGTTTCCAATATTATAAATGATCAAAGAGAAAGCTATTACAGTTCCTTTCAAGCAGACAAACAGCTTTTCAGTAGATTTAGCCCCGGTGTAAATTTTAGCTTAAGTTTTGCTCATAAATTTTAAATAAATTCAATATCAATAGTAAGTGAGTAATAGTAAATATTACTCATTTTTTTTGTTTTAGACAATTCTTTTAAAATTTTGCTTTTTTTAACATGAAACTGTTATATATAGATGTTTTCATATTATATATTATAATATTTATTATTCGCTGCTTTACAAATCATTGAAAGCAATAAAAGCCGCAAGAATCCAATGTTAATTAATTGTAAACCTAACTTAACTTAAAGGATACATACAATTAACTTTTAGTTTAAATCACTAACTTATCTTTGTGTCAAATAATTAACAAATTAATATTAAACAAACTTTAGTAAAAAAATGAAACAACTAATATTTAATCTTTTTTCATTAATTTTTTCAGTTGCTTTACTATTTTCTTCTTGTGATCCTACAGAAACTTTAGTATCTGTAAGCGGTACCGTTTCGAGCAGTGCTGGAGTATTAGAAGGCGTTACAGTTGCGGGTTCTAATAGTTCCACAACAACGGATGCTTCAGGAAATTACTCAATTGACATACAAGAAAACTCTTCCTTAACATTTAGTCTGGAAGGATATGTTACTAAAGTCGAAAATATTACGAATCAAACAACTTTAAATGTAACATTAACTATAGATCCATGGCCAGAATCATTTAGTATCAAGGGTAACACAAGTGAAGATCCTAGCTTTTCTGCTAATAGTCTGATTCCAACAGCCAACCTCAGCGCTACTAGCCCTACAGGTGCTTGGTACAGTGCTGCCAACTATAAAGGAGCAGTTAACCCAAGTGGAACTGCCTGGTACGAAGGTTGGTCCTTCTTTTCTAACATCATTGCTGGAAATAACAACTCTTCAGCCCTAGAAGTGAATGGGGCAAGTGTATCTACTTTACCAACAAAAGAAGTTTCTGATGGCTGGATGCTAAATGCTGGAGATACGATTAATTGGGTAAATGACACAGTATATAAACTTAACGGATTTGTTTTTGTTAACGACGGACAAACCTTGAATATAGAAGCGGGTACCGTCATTATGGGGATGGCAGGTGCTCAAAGCAATGCCTCAGCACTCATTATTGCTAGAGGAGGAAAGATCTACGCGAATGGAACTTCTACAGACCCTATCGTATTCACTTATGACGGAGATGCTGGAAATACGTCAGCTACTACAAGAGGTCAGTGGGGAGGATTGATTTTATTGGGGAATGCCAGCCTTAATTCTACTCCAGGGGAAACGGCTATTGAAGGAATTCCTACCAATGAAACTCGTGGAATTTACGGCAACATTAGTAGTCCTAATGATGCAGACAATTCAGGAGTACTTCGTTATGTTTCCATTCGCCATGGAGGGACCAACATAG
>CAJQOX010000090.1 GCA_905480075.1 uncultured Aureispira sp.
TTGTCCCTGAGTAACCCCATCACACATTGCAGGTACTCCACCGGCAAATTGTGCTACGGCATTGTTCTCTATTGCAGCCTTTCTTAGCAATTGAGGATAAGTCTCATAGGGTTTATGTGCCGATAACATGTCATTATAGGCGGAAACAATGGCCAGGTTGGGTAATACAGTGCCGGAAAGACCTGATTTTTCATGTTCACTGCAGGCGGCAAAGGCATGTGCTAGATTGCCGCAGGATAAACGGCCCCGGGTTTTAGCCTTCGATTCTGCTTCCTGCATCTGTGTAAGATAAGCTTCCCTGCCTTCCTTACTTTTTTCAATAATCCTTTGGGTAATCTTTTCAATTGTTTTATTCATCTTTATAATTGTTTAATCTTCAATCTGCCCAATAAATTTCAGGATTAATATCTTTTGATTTTAAAATAGTATCCACGGGCAGAATTTGACGTTTTTCAATATTAAAAATAATATTTTTCTTTTCCTTTCCGGTAATATGTAAAAACAGATGGGCTGATTTTTTTAAAAAAGACCAGGAAAAGGAAATTCGGTCATTAGGAAATGCAGGGGCCCTTGTATATATCAATGCATCTTTACAGGAATCTTTCAATCCTTTTGCTGATGATTCGTCTTCAGGAAAAAGGGAAGCAAAATGACCGTCTGTGCCCATTCCGAGCAAAAGGATGTCAATATCTCTCAGCTGATGAACAGATTCCATGGATTTTTTATGATTAATGTCCTTGTCCGATACATCAAAAACCAAAGGACAAAATACAGGTCTTTTAGCTGCTGAAATCCTGTTGATAAATTCATTTTTCAGCATGGCAGCATTAGAAAAATCACTGTTTTCTTCCACCATCCTGTCATCAGCCAGGCCAACATTTACACGCGACCAGTCGAAATCGGATGCTGCCAGCAGGTTCATCAATGCCTTAGGAGTACTTCCTCCTGAGAATAGGAGAGAGGCACTCCCTTTTTGACTAATGGCAGATCGGAGGATGTTGAAAATTCTACTGCTCAGCTCTTTCTCCAGTTCGTTTTTAGTATGGAATTCTCTTATGTTCATTCTTCTTCGCTTTGGGCTTCGTTCCAGCTATGACCATCCTTCAGGATTTCATCGCCCGGGCCTTCGGTACCTGCCTGATACAATTTCAGTTCCTGTTCTGTTTTTGTCCAGTTGTCCATAATAGAATGTACCCATTTCCAGGAGGCCCTGACTTCATCTTCCCGCATGAAAAGCGTCTGATTACCCCTGACCACATCCATTATCAGTCGTTCATAGGCATCCGGAAACTTTTTGCCGATAGATGCCAGGTAATCGAGCTCGAGCGAAATTGGTTTGTAACGGTAACCGCCCGGGCCCGGGATTTTTGCCATCTGCACCAATTCAATACTTTCATCCGGCTGCAAACGTATAATCAGTTTGTTTCTGTCTATCGGAGCTAATTTGGGAAAAACGTTATGTGGCACATGTTTGAAATTTATAACGATCTCAGAGTATCTGCTTGTCATTCTTTTGCCGGTTCTGAGATAAAAGGGGATTCCCGACCAGCGCCAGTTTTGCACATAGGTTCTGAGGGCTACAAAGGTTTCTGTTTCCGAGTTATACCCGTCTATGTCTTCCTGATAGGATTTTACAAAATCATCTTCTATTTTTCCTCTTGTGTACTGACCCTTTATGGTTCTTTTTCCTACATTGCTTTCATCAAAGGGTACCAAGGCTTTGAGCACCTTCAGCTTTTCGTCGCGGACACTATCAGCATCGAGAACAGCGGGAGGTTCCATCGCGACCAGGCAAAGCAATTGCAGCAAATGATTCTGCACCATATCCTTTAAGGCCCCGTAATTATCATAATATCCTTTGCGTGTACCTACCCCGAGAGATTCGGCAACTGTGATTTCCACGTAGTCTATATTCTGACTATTCCATGCCATTTCAAAGAGATGATTGGCAAAACGGAGAACCATCAGGTTTTGAACGGTTTCTTTTCCGAGATAATGATCGATCCTGTATATCTGATTTTCATTGAAATATTTTCTGATTGTTGTATTGACTTCTTCAAAGCTTTTCAGGTCACTACCCAATGGTTTTTCTAATACCACCTTGGTTTTGTCTGTAATCATTCCATTCGAATGCATAGAACCTGAAATAACAGAAAACAAGGAAGAGGGGGTAGAATAGTAAAGCAGAACATGTTCCTCACCGGCTTTTTCCAGACTCTTTTTCAAAGGAAGATAATTGGCAGGGTCTGTTAATTCTATTTCGAGATAAGTAGTCATCCCACATAATTTTTCAATCCAGTTGGCCTTGGGCTTTTTTAGCTTATTGTTAAGGTTTTCAGTCAGTTCTGCTCTGAATTCAGTCGTAGTTTTTTTATTGTTGGAAACTACAATAATATCGGAAGCCGTTTCTATTTGACCATGTTTCAACCTGAAGTAAAGAGCCGGGAAAATCTTTTTCATGGCCAGGTCGCCATCTCCGCCAAATATTACGAGACTGAAATCACCTAATTCTTTTTTTGTCGTCATTTGCTATAATTTTTTTTAAAATACAACACTTATTGTACTTTTTACAATTTCTTGTTGATTATGTTTTTAAAAATAGTAAAACAAATCATAAATATCATGATTCGGCTATATAAATCTATTTTTATTTTTGTAAAAAAATAAAATTGATCAAAATTAGTTTTCTAATAAGAGGGCAAGTTTTTTTTATTGAGTTTTTTTTTAATATTGCGGATTCGTTACAAAGTGAAACCTTTTATTACGATGGTACCTGTTTTCCTTGTCCGGCTTTACAAATTACAGGACCTGATGGAAGGCTTGCACAACTTTTTTTGGTATGCAATGGACTGCGAGCAGATAAGGCGATGCTAATGTTAGGTAAAAAGTTTTTTAGCAATTTAAAATATAGATTGTGATGGCCATTATGCAGATTTTTTTTGTATCGAAAAGTCTCAAAAAGTGATTAGCAGAACCTCTTTAAAAGCACTTTCGACAACACTGCCGGCTGCGCTATTTGTACGGGTCCACAGGAGTTATATTATCAATTTGAAATACGTCAAGAAATTCAACAAGCAGCAAGTAATTCTTCAAGACAGAATAAAGATTCCTTTATCCAGAAAGATTAATCTTAATGACTACATACCCAAAAGTCGCTTGTAAAATTGAATGAACCAACAAAACAAGCTTGACATTAAAATATGTATTTCAAGTAGTCATCCCAATTAGTTTTTCTTTCCATTTGGCCCTGGCAATTGTACAATCATTTAATTCAAATAAATAAGTGGATTTATCAGTCCACTCCCATAAATTCAGACAAATAAATATACACTCCTGCAGTCCAACCAAGCATCGAAGGCATCTTATATTCATTTTTTACATTGATGTTACCTGCCTCAACATTATACTTCTCCCATAGATGCCGGGATTTACGAAAATTTCGTTTTACATTATTCAGATATTTGTTTGCAATGCGTCGCGCATCTTCTGAAAAACCATAGTTTTGAAGTCCAACGACAGCTAAATACTGCAAGGGAGGCCAGCCATTAGGATAATCCCATTGATATTTGAAAGCCCGTTCTTTTTTCTCACATACACTTATCCCATTAGCAAATTCAATAACTTTCATAGCTTTAACAACATCCTTTGCCTGTTCCTTAGTAGCTACTTTCGCCCATAGGGGATTGAAAATTGCAGCCGTAATTTCAGTGCTTTGCTGACCATTTACCCAATCATAATCGACAAAACAATTCAGAGAGTCGCTCCATAAATATTGATTGATCAGGGCTTTCCTTTTTTTTGCTTTTTCTTCCCATTCTGCTTCTTCTCCAAGGCCCAGTATTTTGCTGAAATAGATAAAGTTCGTTTCGTAGATATATAAATTACTGTTCAGGTCAATGCCACAAAAATCGGCACATCTACGATCATAACGGGGGGTGAAATCCCAGGATTCACATTCTGAAATTGCCTGAAAAGTAAAGGAGTCCTGTTTAGCGGAATCAATTTTTAGATCCTGAAACCGGTCTTTTGACAAAAATTTATAAAACTTTTTCAGCTCTTCTTTATTTGCAGAATTAGAACAACTGTTGAGCCCTGTAGTTGTTATCCGTTCAGTCATCCAGAATTGATACTCTGTTTTCAATAAATAATAAGCCTTTTTCAGCCATTCGGTACTGTCGGGATTGAATTCGTAAATATCCCTTATCATCATGGATAAATAAGGTTGCTGAGAACGGTTTAATCCTGACTTTCTATTGAAGTTGGGAACATAGCCATGTCTGTTAACTTCAAAGAGTAAGTTGTCCACATTGTTCTTTGCAAGCGAATCAAAGGGAGGTAAACGAAGTAAGCCCAAATTGGTAAAGTAGGTATCCCAATAAAAGAGGTTACAGAACCCTATGATACAAGGAGAGGTGAAATGAAATGGGAGAGAGGTGAACCATTTATTATCCACCGGACAATGTCGTATGCATTGAGGATACCCCTCCAGAATATATTTTTTTATTTCCTTGTTTAATTTCTTGGGAAAACATGTAATGTTATCAGTTTTCTGAGAGTAACTGTTTTCGGTATTGATCAACAGGAATAAAAAGATCAGGCTACTCCAAATTAAAAATTTGATCTTACTATCTGAATTAACTTTTTTGTGGTACCTATTCATTTTTCCACGTTTTAATATTTTTATTATTCAGGTAATCTTTTTTCAGGATAATCAATTTCTTAAGCTTCCCATTATAAAACCAATAAAATCAAAAAATGTGCTATATTATAATTTTAACAATTATTTATTCAATATTGTAGATTTTTATAATCAAAGGGATATTACCACCACCCCAACTCTTTCAAACGATTTTTCTCCTGACCTTCTTCTATTTTCACTGTAGTATCCGTAAATTTTCCCTTTGGACTCATTTCTCCGGTCCAAGGACGGTATAGATTGCGGTAGTCGTTTTGCCCGAACTGCTTACGTTCCACATAGCTGATGCCTTTTAATTTCATAGTACCATCTTCTTTGAAGATTATCTGATCCCATGTTACATCCTTGTGACCGGGATTAGGTTGCCGTATGAACTTATAATCATAAATGATTTTCCCGGAACTGCTGATTCGGGAGATACGTGCACAGCCAATTGAACTAAAGTTGTGATAATAGCGTGTAAACATCAGACAACTTCCGTCTTTTAGCATAAAATGAAAACCGGAAGTAGATGTCGCCCCTGTTTTGTAGGGTAATTTCGTTTCCCATAACAATTTTCCTTCCGGACTTAATTTGGCAATGACGGTCGCAGTGGTTTCCTCGGGCATATAACGCGAACCGCTGATCAACACATTTCCCTCTTTGTCAAAACTTGCTACTTTAAGATTTTTGGGTTTGTGTTTTTCTATTGTATATTCCGCTTTACTATCTTTGATGTATTGTTTGGCTTTGGCAATCGACTCGGCTTTGGCAAGGGCAATAGCCTGACTGCTGTTTGGATCCGGAGCAGCTAACATATCGGGCATATAGTTTAGAACAGGTAGTCCTTTGGTATTATCGCCCGGCAATTTTAATTGACGTGAAATCAGAGGTCCTCCATACAAGCCATGCCGGTAATTATCAAATTTGGCACCTTTCCCAAACAAAGTCTCCAGTTGCATGCTGCGGATCAGACTCAGATCTTCACAACTTCTGAAGTCCACCACTTTTCGGGGAAGTTTTTCATAATTATAGGTGATCGCAAAGTATTTGCCTGATGCAACCATATAGAAATCATAAGCTGTTTTAGTGCCGATTACCTTCTTTATCACTTTAGCTTCTTCCAAATCAATCTTCAATATAGTACCTTCCAAAAAGCCTCCCACGATCAGATACTTAGAATCCGGAGTAATAAAGTTGCCGTAGGGGGCCAATGGAATCTCTACGGTTTTGTATTCATGAGTTTCCACATCTATAATGTATACAACCGATGGCGGATCATTCGGCGCAGCTTTGTTGTAGGCAAAATCATCATACTCTATGAGCACCAATTTTTTGCCATCAGGTGTTATCAATTGTTCTTCAAAATGCAAGGGTTTCTCACGTTTTGGCATGTGCAATGTGAACATCTTTTCAACTTTAAAATTCCTCAAATCGAGTCTTTCTATATCGTATCGGGTTGATTCGTACAAAGGCGCATAATTAGAATCAGGTTGAATCTTTTTATCTTGTTTTGCATGAGAGTAGTAGAAATAATTGTCTTGCATATCATAGGTGAGCTTTCTTAAATATTGCAAGGGATTACATGGGCCAAGATAAATTAAGTCAGACCAAGTATCTGTCCTATGGTTATACTGCACAAAATAGTAATCTTTCGTACCGTAATTAACAGTTTTTCTGCATATATAAGTGGAAACGTCGTTAGCATAATGTACAAATTCACCGTTGGAGCGTGATGTCGCATTCAGTGTATCACTGTGACGTCGTGGAAATCTATGGTTGCTTTGCTTCAGGTCAAAAAACTTTCCGGTTTCAAAATCATAAATCCTTCTGAGCAAGCTTTTGGACCCATCCTTTTCTGTAACAAGGCCTCTTCCAAATTGATAGTATCGTCTGGCATTTAAGGGTTTCTGAGACTCACTGAATGTGGTATCATCCAGGCCTTGTCTATGCGTATTAAAATCTACCAATTCAGCCTTCCAGAGGGCTTTGTATTCAGGCAGGTCTGCATCCACCATAACAGAATTATAAGGCCTCGGATCTGCTAAGACTTCAGGAGTATTGGGTTTATAAACAGGTTTAAGCGCATTTCCTTTAAAAGGATTGGGCCCTTCTCCTCTCTGCATGATAAAGCGCCAACGAGTAAAGGAACCTACGTTCAGGGTGTAGTTGATATCTTTATACCCGGGTGCAGTAAGATCCAGTTCATATTCTCCACCCATTTTTGCAATGAAATGAACAACATATTTCCTGTCTTTCAAAGTAGGATAGGCAATGCCAGCAATCTGAGGGTCATTGATTCCTTTATACTTAAGTTGAGCTTCCGGATTCCCAAGACCATCTAACACAAGCTCAATTAGTTGCATTCCCTGAGGAATCACCTGTGGCAACTCTGGAGATGGCACTTGAGTTGGCACTTGAGTTGACGCTTTAGTTGGCACTTTAGTGGGTACTTGAGGTGTCACTTTTAAACTGAATTTGAAAATATTTGAAGCATTGGCCTTTGACTTATCGGCTTTGGATAAGTAGGCATATTCTCCTTTGGGATCTACGCTTAAATAAGCATTCCATCTTTTGGAGTTAACGATTGGACCCATATTAACTGGTTCACTCCATTTGGTCCAGCTATCATCAAGGCGTTCTGTCATGTAAATATCCTGGTGGCCATACCCGCTCATGCCGTTACTGGAGTAATAGAGGGTCTTTCTGTCAGCTGCCAGGAACGGGGCTGTTTCAGTAGAGGCAGTATTGACTGCGGGACCGATATTTTTGGGTTCCGACCATTGATTGTTTTCCTGCTCAAAGCAGACATATAGGTCTTTGGATCCAAAGCCACCATTTCGATCAACCGACATGATAATGGTTTTGAAGTCACTGCTGATCGTCGCCTCCAATGACGAACTGTTGTTGTAGTAGTTTATGATGTTTAATGCTCTTGGGAATTGCCATTTTAAATTTTTAAAATGCGACATGGAAAGACCTTTCCCTTTGTTAACGCCACTGCCATAAATATTTCCCAGGAGTAATTTATTTCCATCGGCACTTATACCTATCACATAGTTATTATCTATGTTGTTGAGTGGTGGTCTTTCCCGAATCAAATGCTTCCATCCTTCAGGTCCCATCTGCGATACCCAAATATCATTGTTCTTTTTATCTCCAAGGTTATCAGGATGACCGTCTCTCACAAGGTACATTTTTTGACCATCCGGAGAAATTAAGGGTTTTATTTCATCAGAACTGGAATTGATCCTGTAAGACAATCTTTCCAGTTTGAAATTCTCCCCTCCGGGTACTATGTTTATTTTAGCCTCTACGGGTATATCAGAGTCAGAAATAGCAATTGCATCAATCTGATTCCAGCCTTTAACAATATTCGTATTGAGGTGAACGATGACATCTGCGACCTTATAGGATGTAAGCGGTATCATAAGTCTGAACCATCTGCTATTTTGACGAGATTCAGGCTTTTGAGAGGTTTTGATCTTATATTCATTTCCCTGATCGTCAATTAATGTTAAACCTATGATAGCACCACAGCCGGTATTCTCAGCAATGGCAACTTGTTTTATTTGCATTGCCCCGTCAAAACGAACATGGATGAACTGTTTTCCACATTGTTCTTTCTTTGGTGCCCATGCGGAACTGCTAGCACCTCCCTGCGGCATTACGTTGGGTTTGCCCAATACCTGCAAAGCCTTCCATCGGGGCGAGTTGTATTTATCTTCCACCTCAGAAGAATAATCGACCACTCTATCGGCCCAAAGGACATTTTGGCAATATCCTTTTGAAAGGAACAGTAACAAAAGGCTGCTGTTTAGTAAAAGTTTAGATATCATATGGTTTGCAATTTTAAGGTTTTTATGATATTGTTGCAAGGATTATACCTAAGAATCATTGTAAATTTAAAATGGAATGCTATAATTGAAGTTCATTAAATGAAATATGCTTTTAGATCTAGTTTAAATCCTTTTAGACCTACTTTAAATTAAAATATTTTTTCTAATTTTATTACTGTCAATTTAATTAACTAAAAATTATTGAAGGAGGATTCTTATTCAACCTTAGAAAAAGATGATGGTGAGGGGTATAGGTCTATAAAACCAGGGAATTTATTTGATTCTGGAAATAGTGACTTTATAAATGAACTTGAAAAAGGAGTAAAGAGTGAATATGAAAGACTTCTAACTGAATATCCTGATGACAATGATAGTTGTATAGATGAAATAATATTGAAAGAATCCTATAATGCAAATGATTTTTCTATATCTTTTCTTGAGAATAGTATCTATTTTGGAATTGATTTTGATTTTTCATCAGCTTGTTTTGCCCTTGACGGATGTGGATTTATAATAAGCTGGGAAGAAACAGATAAATATATTAGTCAATAGAACTATTATTTTAATCCAATGATAATTAAGTTGATGGACGAATTATTATAAACACCTTAGTTCATAAGCCTTCGTTTTTTGTATTGCAAAATAAAAAAATAATTTTGCATAATTTAATTTGTCCATCAACTTACCGTTCTTTTATTCAGAATACATCAGGCTAAAAAAGGGCTAAAGGAACGATTTGTCAAAACGTTCGAAATGGCAGGTATATCCATTTGGGTTTCTTAGCAAGTAATCCTGATGTTCTGGTTCTGCTTGCCAAAATGGAGCAAATGCTTCTAAAGTGGTTACAGCATCTGCCCCCCACAGTCCGGATTCGTTTACAATTTTAATCACTTCTTCGGCCACTGCCTTTTCTTCTTCATCTTGAAAAAAGATAGCGGAACGATAGCTTGAACCTCGGTCATTGCCTTGTTGGTCAACCGTTGTCGGGTTGTGGATTCTAAAGAAGTAATCTAATATTTCCCTAAAATTAGTTTCGCTTGGGTCATAGGTTAATTCAATCCCTTCGGCATGCCCGGGATGATTGCGATAGGTCGGATGATCGTTAAGGCCACCTTGGTAACCAACTTCTGTATCTTTAATGCCAGGTCTGTTTCTGAATAAATCTTCCATTCCCCAGAAACAACCGCCTGCTAGGTAGGCTTTTTTATAATTACTCATTCTGTATTTTATTTAGTTATAATATTCGATTTATGAACTGCAAGAAAGCATGGAACAACCTACTTTGTGTCTTGCCCATTCCGGCCGTTTTACAAACCATTTCTCCTGTTCTTTTTGTTCATCGTAGGGTTTTTTCAGTAATTGATACAGCTCCTCAATCATGTCATAATTACCTTTGTCTGCCGCATCGATTGCTAATTGTGCCATATAGTTTCTCAGCACATACTTTGGGTTGAAGGCATTCATTTTAGTTTGTCGCTGCGTATCTGTAAAAGGTTCTTGCTTTAATCTGTTATGATAGGCTATAAACCATTCTTCCCACTTCGATTTAAGGGTATTTTGAACTTCGGAAGGAGCATAGAACGCATCACTGATTTTGTTTAATCCTTTTTCTTTATCCTCTTTTGTTACTCCGGAAAGTAATCTGAAAAAGATGGTCATATCCGTTTCTGTATCCTGCAAAATAGATTCTACATCATATACCAGTTTAGCATCCCCATCCTTATCTTCAAACAAGCCTAATTTAGATTTCATCATCGATAAATACTGGCTTTTATATTGCTCTACAAAGGTTTTTAAAATAGACTCTAAAGGAGCCGCTTCTTCGATTACAGGATATAATGCATTCGCCAATTGATATAAATTCCAATGTACAATCTCGGGTTGCGCACCGTATCGATACCGTTTATGCCCACTATCTGTTGTATTAGGGGTCCAGCCATGATCGTAGCCTTCTAACCATCCGTAAGGGCCGTAATCAATCGTTAAGCCCAAAATGGACAGGTTGTCTGTATTCATTACCCCATGAACAAAACCAATGCGTTGCCAATGAATAACCATCTCTAAGCTTCTTTGAGCTACCTCCTTGAAAAAATCGATATAAACGTCTTTTGATGGCACTCCAAGGTGGGAGTAGTGCTTGTTGATGGTATAGTCAATCAAGGTTTTCAGGGTCTTTTTATCCTGTCTTGCCGCGAAAATTTGAAAACTACCAAAACGCAAAAAAGAGGCTGCAGTACGGCAGACAATTGCTCCTTTTTCATAAGCGGCATTTCCATCGTACATAACATCCCGCAGTACATCATTACCCGTTAAGGCCAACGATAAAGCTCTTGTGGTAGGTACCCCCAAATGATACATGGCTTCACTGCACAAATATTCACGGATAGAAGAACGCAATACAGCCAAACCATCTGCAGACCTCGAGTAGGGTGTTCTGCCAGCACCTTTTAATTGCAAGGCCCAATTTTTATTATTATGTTCCACTTCACATAAGTTAATCGCACGACCATCTCCTAATTGCCCTGCCCAATGTCCAAATTGATGCCCACCATAGCACATAGCATAGGGATGGGTATCGGGCAATAGTTCGTTTCCTGTAAACACCTTAAGAAATGAGCTGCCCTTTGCATCTTCAGCGGAAAGACCAAGTTCATTTAACATCTCCGTAGAACTATGAAGTAATAAAGGGTTTGCCGTAGGGGAGGGGCTGACATAGGAATAGCAAGATGCTGTTACCTGTCGAATGGTATTGTTTTTATTTGGGTCGGCAGGAAGCGCTTTATTGAATTTATCTTGTATGTTTAAAATCAAAATTTTTATCTTTTTAATAATTACAAATTAGTAGACGTAGTCGCTAACTGGAATATTTATTATAAACAAAAATAGGTATTTTTTCTTCAATTATTGAATTAGTATTCGCTATTATTCTAGTACAACGTTTTAGGATGCCATAAGGTTTAGATTAGTTAAGGGATTGGATTTTTTTAAGAAGAAACCTTGGGAAACTTGAAAGTAATTTTATTATCTCTCCAACCTGCCATTCTCAATTGTATTTAATTCCCCAAACATAGCCATCTTATTCTATTTATTACTATTTTTATTGCTGATTCATTTTACAATAACTCAAAAAAGAAAATGAACTACCTAAACATTGCCAAACAACTAGTCACTCTTTCAGGCGGCAAAGTAAACAATAGAATTGTCGAAAAGGTAGGTGTTTCTGTCTTGTACGACTACAACTTAACAGCAGAAGGTAAAAAAATCATAGCGCACTTTGCCAAAATACGAAAGGATGATTTTGATTCAGGAAAAATGACCGACTTTCATAAATTGGTTGACTTTTCGGCTAGAATCACTTACCTTAGTTATAATAAAACAAGTGCAGTAGAGCTTCGAAACAAACTCAAAGCCTTAGGACATTTGAATGTTTACGATCTGAATGGCATTGCTGTTTTGGTGGCAGGTTGCTCATTAGAATGTATTTTAGAATTGGTTTCCAATCGAGTAAATCGAAGTTGCCGCTTGACGAGCAGCAAGACTCAAGCCGCTATTGAAACCTTATATTCTAAACAAATAGATCCCATTTGGCTGGAACAATTCTTAGCTTTAAGGGCCGACTTTTTAGAACAAACGAACCCTGATTTAGAATCAAGCAACCTATTTAATTTAAGTGCCAAATGCGGCTATGCTGTGATTTCGATGGGCATGCGAGATTGGAACTTTCTACTCAAAGCTCGTTTAAGAGACGAAGGCTTAGAAGAAGAATTAAGAGAAGTATTGACCCAAATTCAAGAACAACTAAAAAAGAGCCCAAATTGGATGTTTTAAATTCCCATATCCTGAATCATGCAGAAGGTCATTCTTTGACCCAAGGAATCTTAAAAGCAATCAAAGAAAAGTTGCAAGAGGGTTTATTACATTACAAAACAAAAGAGGGAAGCAGTCCGGAACAATTTTTATATTGGTATCCTTCCCTCAATTCCGGTTTGCCTGTTGTGCCTAAAAAAGATGCGATTCATCAGTCGATATATATGTTTCACGACATGGTACATACTTGTTTGTACGACCCACTTCCCGATTCTGATTTCCAAACTTATATACTTGGAAAAATGGTTGGCGAAGCAATGTCGCAATTAATCGCAGATGGTATTTTCGCCCATCTCTTACAAGCAAATTATCAAGCTGATTACCCCTACAAGAAACGCTACTATATCCAAATGTATACGCATCTCAAAAGCATTGACATACGTTCTCTGTCTATTGCCCTTGCGCATTTTGCTGTGTTTGATAATCGCAAACCATTAATTGCGCTCTGCAAGTCCTCAGAAGCAAAAAAATGGACGCATGTTTTTTGTAATTTATATGCCAAAATGTTTCAGGCAGATTTGTGGTGGAATGATCAAATCTACCAACAGTACCAGGGCAAAACCTTTGAATACAATCCTGAATATTGCTATCGTAATAACAAAAAAACAAGCCTGAATACCATTGAAGACATTGTTGACCACAACCTAAGTCTTTTGCAGCAATTAGATGTACCCGAAACGGGCAACGGCCTTTTGTTAGCAAAACAATTGAGTCAAGGCAACGAATTTGTCTATAGTTTTGTACAAGTCAATTATAAAAAGAAGATTGACCCAACTGTCCTGAATCCTATTCGAATGAAATTAAAGCAGTAGGTTTATCCACCCTGTAAGCCATCTTAAT
>CAJQOX010000091.1 GCA_905480075.1 uncultured Aureispira sp.
GAATTAAGCAGTGAAGACCTGATGATTTGCGATGGAAACAATGAGGGTATGTGTATCGCAGGGGTCTTCGGAGGAGTGAAATCAGGCGTTTCTGATAAAACCACTAATATTTTTCTGGAATCTGCCTTTTTTAACGCTATCTCTGTCCGCCGTTCAAGTATGAAACACCTGCTCCGGACTGATGCAGCGACAAGATTCGAAAAAGGTACTGACCCCAACGGGACACTCTATGCCCTCAAAAGAGCCGCACTCCTGATTCAGGAATTCGGTGGGGGAACGATCGCTTCGGATGTGGTGGACCTCTATCCTCAACCAGTGGAAAGGGCAAAAGTTATGCTGAAATACTCAAAAGTTACGGACCTTATCGGTGCTGATATTCCAAAAGATGATATCAAAATGATTCTCGGATATCTCGATATGAATATACTTGAAGAAAATGAAAAGTCTATTACTATAGATATCCCCACAAACAAGGTAGATGTTACCCGCGATGCCGATGTGATTGAAGAAATCCTCAGGATTTATGGCTACAACAAGGTCGAGACACCCGAAACGGTAAATTCTGTCCTTTCCTTTGCCGCAAGCCCTAATCCCTTTAAAGTGAGGAATCTTATTGCGGACCTGCTGACAAGTTCAGGCTTCAATGAAATGATGTCTACCTCTATGACTAAATCAGGGTACTATCAGAAACACCTTCCGCAAGATGAAAATACCCTTGTTTTTGTCAACAATACTTCCAATCAACACCTTGACCTCATGAGACCCTCTATGTTGTTCAGCGGCTTGGAAACTATTGTTCATAATCAGAACCGTCAACAGGGCGACCTTAAATTATATGAATTCGGCAAAACGTACTTCAAAAAAGTAGTGGATGGTGAAGGGAATATGGATTATTTTGAACAACAACACCTTTCCCTCTTTCTGACAGGGCAAAGAAATCCTGAAAACTGGCTCAATTATAAAGGTCCTGAGGTAAGCTTTTATTCCCTCAAGGCTTTTGTGGAACATGTGATGACACGACTCGGAATCCTTCCTTCATCCGTTCAGTGTACTGCCCTGGATAATGATGTTTTTACCTACGGACTGAAATACCACAGAGGGAAACAACATATCGTTTCTTTCGGACGCCTCGATGGTAATATCGCCTTGGGTATGGGGGTTAAACAGGAAGTTTTTTATGCAGATTTCGACTTCGATACAATCCTGAAAATCCTTAAAAAACACAAGATGAAATATCAGGCAATGTCTAAATACCCGGCTGTGAGACGTGACCTCGCCCTCGTCGTCGATAAAAATACGCAATACAATCAGATTTTGGGAATTGCGGTCAAAACCGGTGGCAAACAACTACGGGCAACCAACCTTTTTGATGTTTATGAAAATGATGAACATGTCGGAAAAGGTAAGAAATCCTGCTCTGTAAGTTTTATCTTTCAAGATGATAACAAAACATTAAAGGATAAGGATATCGATAAGGTGATGTCTAAACTAATTGCCACTTATGAAAATAAATTGTCGGCCCTTATCAGAAAGTAACAGATTTGGAAACCCAAAGATTATTGACTCATAAATCTTTATAATTAACAAAAATGAGTACCTTAGAGCAGAAATTAGAGGAGATTGAGAAAAAAGTAATGAAATTGGTAAAACAAAACGTTCAATACCAACAGATATGCGAGGATTTGCTGACTTCTCGTCGGCGTTTGGAAAATGAAATTGTAGTCTTGAAACAAAACCTGGAAGGACAGTCTGAAAAGGTTGAATCTCTTGAAGATAATTCGAAACAGCTTAAAATCGCACATCAGGAAGATAACGAGGGGTTAAAGAAACGAATTAATCAATATATTGAAGATATAGACACTTCTGTAGAGTGGCTTAAACAACTGTAAAACTTAAGTTGTAAAAATGAATGACGAAAAAATTTTGGAAATACCTGTTTCTATTGCCGGACGTATTTACCCGGTATTAGCTGCTTCTGATGAGGTAGAGAACATTGAATTTATCAATAAAAAACTCAATGAGGAATTTTCAGACCTGAAATCCCGTTATTCCAATAAATTAAACAATCAGGATATCTTAGCCATGCTGTTGTTTACTTATGCCAAAAACTTGCAGGAAGAAAAACTTCAAACAGATATGTTGCCTGTAGAAAAACGTGTGCAATCTATCGAAAATATATTGGAAAAAGCTTTTGAGAAATAACTCAAATTCGTTGCTACACCCTTTACGCTTCTTTCACTCTTACCTTTCTTTACCTTCTTTGATTAGTTCTTTTTTTGAAACTAATTTTGGGGCTCTATTGCCCTGTCACATATATATATAATTATTATGGATTACACGATGTTAGGACTCGGTTCACTTATCGGGGTTTTGGTTGGAGTATTAATCGGCAGATATCTGCTGGAGAAATTCAATAAAGACCGTCAGTTGGAACTGGATAGAAAGGCAGACGAAATATTGAAATCTTCAAGAGAAAACTCGGAGAGAAAATTGTCAGAAGCTGAAAAAAAAGCTTCAAGAATGGTCGAAAAAGCAAAGAAAGATTGTGCAAATATTAAAAACAATAAGATTGCTGAAACCAAAAAACATTTTATTAATAAGAAAAAAGAATTTGAAAATAATTGCAAAAAACGCGATTTGAGACTTAAATCTCTCGAAGACAAAGCGGAAGACAGAGATAATATCTTGCTTACCCGTGAAAAGGAAGTGTTGAGAAAAGAAACGGCAACAAATAAAATTAAAGAAAACCTCAATCGTCAGCTTGAGTTGATTGAAGTGAAAATGGAAAAACTCAACAGCAAGGAAATTGAATATCAGCAGCAACTCGAAAAAATTGCAAAACTGACTCCGCAGCAAGCAAAAGATGAACTGATTAAAAGTATTAAAGATAAGGCAGACGCTGAAGCAATGTCTTATGTCAAGGACAGGTTCGAAGAAGCTAAGTTGACAGCAAATAAGGATGCCAAAAAAATCGTTATTCAGTCTATTCAACGAATGGCTGCAGAACATACTATCGAAAATACAGTATCTGTTTTTCGCCTGGATTCTGATGATCTGAAAGGTCAGATAATTGGAAGGGAAGGACGTAATATCCGTGCCCTCGAATCTGCTACCGGTGTCGAAATTATTGTTGATGATACGCCTGAAGCAATCATTATTTCAAGCTTCGATCCTATCCGCAGAGAAATTTGCCGACTCTCTCTGCAGCGACTTGTAGCCGATGGGAGGATTCATCCTGCACGTATTGAAGAGGTGGTCGCCAAAACAAAAAAACAAATCGAAGAGCAAATAATGGAAATCGGTCAACGTACAGTTATTGATCTTAATATTCATGGCCTGCAAACTCCGCTGATTCGTATGGTAGGACGTATGCGTTTCCGTTCTTCTTATGGGCAGAACCTACTTAAACACTCTATTGAAACTGCCAAGCTATGTGCTATAATGTCTGCTGAATTAGGCCTTTCTCAAAGGGAGATCAAATTGGCCAAACGTGCCGGTCTGCTACATGATATCGGTAAAGTAGGTGAAGAGGAAACGGAATTGTCGCATGCCCTCCTCGGTATGAAAATGTGTGAGAAACATGGTGAAAAAGCTGCGGTCTCCAATGCGGTAGGTGCTCACCACGATGAGGTGGAAATGAAATATATCATCTCTCCTTTAGTTCAGGTTTGTGATGCTATATCCGGTGCAAGACCCGGTGCAAGACGTGAAATTATGGAAAGCTATATCGAGAGAATAAAAGAACTCGAAAAAGTGGCGCTTTCTTATGATGGCGTTCATAAAGTGTATGCTATGCAGGCTGGTAGGGAATTACGTGTTATTGTTGAAGCGGACAAAGTTTCTGATGCTAAATCAGAAGAATTGTCTTTTCAGATCTCTCAGCAGATTCAAAACGAAATGCAATACCCGGGGCAAATTAAAGTCACGGTTATCCGTGAAAAACGCTCTGTGGCTTTTGCCAGATAATTATAACATTATTACTGTTCTTACGTTCAATAAGCAGTCTTGTCCTTTGATAAGACTGCTTGTTTTTATTTTGTCCCTTATGTCTGAAATTATTCATACAATGAAATTATTTTTACTTTTGGCCATGTTATTCCTCTTGTTTTCATGCAATTCAATTGAGCCGGAAAAGCAAACTGCTATTCCTGTTGCTCCTGCTATTATTAGCCCGGAAACCACTGACAGTATTTCAAAGGTTCCTTTTATGTCTGAAAATGGTAGGTTTAGTATTCAATTTCCTGAGGAACCCTTGCTAGATGAACATATGACTTCTACAGAAATTGGTCAGATAAAACTCTATCAATATATTTATTCTAAAGATAATACCAATGCATGGCTCGTCAGCTATTCAGATTACCCTGAAAAGATGATAAAAATAGGAAATAACACGCAACTGCTCAAGGGAATTAAACATCGTGTACTGCAAGGTCTCAATGCAAGGGCAAGTGCTGAAAAAAAGATTAAAGTGCAAAACAAATATCAGGGCCTCTCCTTTGTTGCAAAATCCAGGAATAAGAAACTCGATATTCTTTACCGTATCTTCCTCGTGGGAAACAGAGTCTATCAGATAAGTATGTATTCTTCTTTGGGGCCCTTTTCTTCTAAAGATTCTACCGATTTTATAGGTAGTTTTGAGCTTTTACCTGAAAGTTGAGTTGTTTTTAAATTTATCTCATTTTTAAAAAATCGCGGATCTCTGCCTCATTGTGATAATAAGTAAGAAAATCACCACGGAGTTTCTTACGGGGCTTAGGAGGATGAATAAGATTAACATTCAACCCGAAATCTACTATAAGAACTCCAGTTCCTCTTGAACTACAGATCTTAATCAGGTTTTTTCGCATCTTTTCCTCAATCATGTCGAATGAATCCCTGGAGAAAGATAGCCACTGTTCATTCGCAGGGTACTGAAAAAGTTGATGCAGCACTTTTATTTCCTTATACTTCAGGCTGTTGCTGAATAGAATCATATGGAGAAGGAAAAAAGAGAAAAAAATAAGAGACGGAAGTACAAATTGTGTAATTCTATCCTCGCTTTGAAAGGCAAGAAAAAATACACCGCTCCCGAGTGTAAATAAAAAAGCTTTCCACAAACTGTCCCTTATCCACAAACTGTTAAGCCGGTAAGGTTTTAAAGAAGGAAGTGTTTTGTGGGATTTTGCCTCCATTGATATCACATAAGCTTTTTTACGGTTTTGCTTGTAGGCCAGTAAACCATCTGCCCGTTTCATGCCATGTATCTTCTTTGTGCTTTCTTCGATATTGGAATAAATAGAGCGCTTGCCATGCTTTTTTCTGTAGTAATTATTAAGAAAAGTCTGTGTGGACCGCTGAACAATTATCTCTTCCAGGTTTTTTCCGGGATTCTTAGTCATTACATTTTATTTTGAAACTGCTTTTGATTTCACTTTGTAGAGTTAATTCTACGAAAATAAAAACAAATTGTTTCAAAATGAAATATTTTGTTTCTTTTGTGGCTTTTAATTTTCTTCGACCAGTTTCAGGATGTCAATCCCTCCCCAGTTCCCGGAACTCATCAACAGAATATTTGCAGATTGTTTCTGTACATCAATCTGCAGTTGATTATGCAATTTTTGAGAATCTGTAAAGACTTTCAGATTAGGGTGATAAAAGGCTTCTTTTACATCAGCAGGCTGAAATTCTTCCAGCTTTTTCATCTTTACTGTATGATTGTTATAATAGACATAGGCTTTGTCTGCTGCCCCCATAGAACCTAAGTATTCGTCCAGAAAACCAATGTTAAGCGAGCTGAAGGTGTGCAGTTCAAGGGCTGCAACTAGCTTTCTTTCAGGGTATTGCCCTTTTACGGCATTGATAGTTGCCTTAACCTTCGATGGGGCATGTGCAAAATCCTTAAAGATAACCTGTTGTTCATTTTTTGACAAGGTCTCAAGCCGTTTGGCAGCACCCGAAAATTCCTGTATTGCATCAAAAATCTGTAAATCACTAAGACCCAGTTCCCGGCAAACTAACCTGGCAGCCTGGAAGTTCTGCAAATTGTGTTTCCCGAAAATCTGTAGTGGGATACCCACCGTATTTTTTTCCTTAATAGCAAAATTATAATCTATAGAAAGGTAGGTTTTATGGTTATCTATAGTAAAATCAGGGGTATTATAAGAAATTGACGCAATCTTCGATTTAGAAGCAAATTTCTTTAGATGAACATCATCATTATAATATATCAGTACACCGTTCCGGGGAATACTTTCAATGAATTTCTTGAATTGTTTCTTATATTTTTTGAAAGTAGGAAAAACATTGATGTGATCCCAGGCAATACCGGTAATTACAGCAATGTCCGGTGAGTAATGAAGGAATTTAGGTAGGGAATCAATAGGAGAGGACAAATATTCATCGCCTTCAATAATGATTAGTGGAGCATCCGACAACCTGACCATCAATTCAAAACCATCGAGTTGTGCACCGACTGCATAATCGAAATCAATCTGATAAAATTTCAGAATATGCATGATCATAGAGGTGGTAGTGGTCTTGCCATGACTGCCACCGACAACGACCCTTTTTTTGTTCTTACTTTGTAGAAATATGTATTCAGGATAGGAATAGATAGTCAGCCCCAATTCCTGGGCCTTCAATAATTCAGGGTTGTTTGCCCTTGCATGCATCCCCACGATGATCGCATCTATTCCGGAATTAATATTATTAATGTTCCAGCCCATTTCTGAAGGAAGTAATCCTGCCTTTTTTAAACGGCTGCGGGAGGGTTCGTATATTTCATCATCGGATCCGGTAATCGAATATCCTTTTTGTTGTAGGGCCAATGCAAGATTGTGCATAAGGGCACCACCGATTGCAATAAAGTGAATTTTCATTTTCATAGAATTAGTATAATAGGGGGTGATAAAGCTATGTTTTTTTTATTATAAATTAAATTTATTGCCATGTATTTTATTATTGTAGTATAAAATCATAGCTTTCTGTATAAATTTACTGATGTTTTGATATGAAAATGATGAATAAATGAATTCCTGTAAAAATACTGTAATTATTGAAGCCCCTCTTAAAAGCGTCTGGGAGATTCTCAGCGATTTTGATCGATATCCTGAATGGAATCCTCTTATAGGAAAAATCAGGGGTAATGTAGCGGAAGGAGCCCTTGTTCTAGCCTATGTCTGTCCGCTGAAAGTCTACTTTCCTGTCAGAATTATCAGCTTCAAGCCTATGCAGGAAATTATCTGGCAGGGCAGAATGCCCACAGCTTCCCTTATGCAGGGCGAACATTATTATTACCTGAAAGACCTGGGAAACAATCATACGGAATTGATCCATGGTGAAACGTTTACAGGGTCTCTTTCGGATTTTATGCCTCCTTTTTTATTGTCTCAGTTGCAGGATGCCTATGAGTTTCACAATCAAAAAATTAAGATTATTGCAGAATCTGGAGTGTAAATTTTTAGTCCTGAATCCTATACCACCCTGCTTTGGATTTGATTAGTAACTTTAAAATGCTTCCTTCTTTTTACCCATTCAACACAACTATCTCAAACCCCTTCTATTATTCAGTCCTTTTTTGTATTTTTGTTCAATAATGGTTATAAAAGTGAATGTACCTTATGAAGTGGTTGAACAAAATAATTAAGCTGGCTTTTTCCAGGCATATGCAGCAGGTGTTGCAGGATATGCAGCAGCCGGATGCGGTACAGCAAAAAATATTTGATCAGCTCATCAGGAGTAGTTCAGGTACTGAATTTGGCAAAAAATACGATTTTGCTTCCATTCGCTCTGTTTCGGAATTTCAAAGAAGGGTGCCCCTACACAGTTATGAAGACCTCAAGAAGGATATTCAGCGCATGATGCGGGGAGAAAGTAATATACTCTGTCCCGGCAAGGTCAGGCACTTTTCGCGGTCATCGGGGACTACTAACGAGAAAAGCAAATATATTCCGGTGCCGGATGTCAACCTGAAAGATTGTCATCTAAAGGGGGCACATGATGCGGTGGCTATGTGGCTGCATAATAATCCGGAGTCCAAAATTTTTGATGCTGGCCGGGCCATTATTATGGGGGGAGAGATCGGAGTTTATGACCAGCTTGCGAATACCCTGATGGGGGATGTTTCCGCAATAATGGTTCAGCATTTACCCTTTTACGCCAACTGGTTTCTTACGCCTGATATTCCTACTGCCCTGATTCCGGACTGGGAAGAAAAGATAGAAAAAATAGCCCGGGTGGCCATGAAGCAGAATATTACTAACCTCAGTGGTGTTCCTACCTGGACCCTGGTCCTTTTCAGAAGAATACTGGAATTATCAGGCAAAAGTAATCTCTCGGAAGTGTTTCCAAACTTTGAGGTCTATCTGCACGGAGGCGTAAATTTTGAACCCTATCGTTCTCAGTTTGAGGATTTGTTCCCGGCAGGAAAAGTAGAGTTCCGCAATACCTATAATGCTTCTGAAGGCTTTTTTGCCACGCAATTTGCAAAAGAAGATGAGGGAATGCAGCTGCTGTCGGGCAACGGCGTTTTTTATGAATTTGTGGAAATGGATCAGCTAAGTGAAAAATTTCCGAAGTCCTGTACGATCGGAGAAGTGCAAAAGAACACCAATTATGCCGTAGTAATAAGCAGTAATGCAGGATTGTGGCGCTATCTGATAGGCGATACCGTAGAGTTTACCTCAACCTATCCTCATCAGATTCAAATCACCGGCCGTACCCAACAATATATCAATGTTTTTGGAGAAGAGGTTATGGTTTCCAATACAGAAAAAGCTCTTGTTAATACATGCCGTCAGTTGCAGGCACAGATATGTGAATATACCGTCGCCCCGGTTTTTCTTACTTCCGATAACAAGGGCTGTCATGAATGGTTGGTCGAATTTGAAAAGGAACCTCAGAATCTTGAACAATTTAAACAGCTGCTTGACAGGAACCTGCAGCAAATTAATTCTGATTACGAGGCCAAAAGATTTAAGAGCATTGCCCTGAAGGAACTGGAGCTGAAATCTTTGCCCAAAGGGTCTTTTTATAACTGGCTGAGGCAAAAAGGTAAGTTCGGCGGACAAAACAAAGTACCAAGACTTAGCAATGAACGCCAATATCTGGAAGAGATCCTGGCCTCTTTAGTTTAATATTTTTAAAGATAATCAAATATATGTCACTCTTTCTTTTTTTACTTTTTGCTGCTGTTGCACTCGTAAACATGCTCATTATTCTGGGGGCAATTATTTCAAGAAAATCTGATATCAATTTTTCCTATCTGAGTATCTTTTCGCTGATTTTCTATCTTGGGCTTGGATACACAGGGGCAGTTATGGTAAGTCCCGTGGCGGGAATCACCCTCACCGGACTGGTAGGCTTGTATGAAGCAATATTTGGTTTCAAATTAATGCTGAAGTATAAGGCAAACCTTGATAATTATATGGAAGACCTCAAACCTATGATGGATGATAAAAATAATATTCATCCGGGGATAGTATCTGCTATGGTCTGTGCCTATTTGTTTTTAGGCTGGTTAGGTACACTACTTGCTTAGTTCATTCCTGGAAAAGAAGTGACTTTTTGTACCTTAAGATCAGGAAAAGAAGTGACCACCTGAACTTTGAAGTCAGGGAAGGAAGAAACCTCCTGCCACTCTCCGCAATCATCAGGAAAGGAACTGACGAATTTTACCTTGATATCAGGAAATGAAGATACGTATTGAATCTTAATGTCCGGAAATGAAGAGACAAACTGTACTTTTCCGTGTAATTTGATACCCTCAAATTCACAATCTCCGGTTTCAATCAGATGTTTGATAAAGGCAGCTTTCTGTTCAGGATTAAGGTCGGCAACAGTACGTGGTTTTTCAGTTTTAACTTCAATACCTTTGGAGGAGTTTTCAGAAAAATAATTTCCATTGAAGAAGAACAAGACAGGAAGGATAGCCATCAGATATAATGTATTCATTATTTTTGTTTTTAATTATTATTAATTTAATTAATTTACAAAAAATAATTAAGAACCACCGATAACTACTTGTTTTTTAACAGGAATTTTTCAAGGATAGGAATGAATTTATCAGGCAATTCCATCATGGGGGCATGCCCGCATTTTTCAAAAATATGCAATTCTGAATTTTTAATTTTCTTATGGAATTCCTCGCCTACAAAGGCAGGGGTAATTTTATCTTCTTTTCCCCATATCAACAGGGTAGGAGTAGCTATTTTATGTAATTCATGTTCGAGATTATGACGCATAGCCGATTTGGCAGTAATGATGATATTGAGTCCTTTTTCTGGCGTGTTTACAGTTTCAAAAACTTCGTCAACCAATTCTTTTGTTGCAATATGGGTATCGTAAAATATGTTTTCACAGACTTTGGTGATAAAGTCATAGTCCTGCCGACGAGGGTAACCGGTACCTAATGCATTTTCAAACAAACCTGAACTTCCTGTAAGTGTCAGACTTTTTACTATGGAAGGGTTTTTCAGCGTAAGCATCATTCCAAGATGTCCTCCAAGAGAATTCCCTGTAATATGAACAGGTTCAGATGTTTCATTACAAATGAAATCAAGAACATGGTCTGAAAGAGAAATTATAGAAAGTTCTCCAGGAGGAAGATCGAATATTGGCAAAATTGGAACAAGCACTTTATAGCTTAAACTGAGTGCCTCAATCAGTGCGGTGAAATTTCCGGTGCTGCCGAACAAACCGTGTAATAATACAACTACATCTCCTTCTCCTTCTTCAATATACTTGTACTTCCCCTTTTTCTTTATGCTGAAATTCATAAAATTTGCTTTAATCCCGATTTGATAACAGGAATAGCTTTGGTTAAATTTTGCGGCTTCTTGCCTGTAAAGGTAAGAGAGAATAGGCATTAAGACAAAAATTAATTTGTTTTTAATTGTGAAATTTATAGAATCATGATTTTATGATTATTAAATTAATAAAAGGATTAAAATGATTGTCAAAATTACATGAAGAACCTCTCCGGTTCATTTTAAATCTTATCTTTATGTACCTTTAAATTAATAGTATAAAAATGAAAAATAATCTCCTTGGCTTTTGCTTTCTGATATTCCTTGCCTCCTGCAGCAGCAGTTCTTCATTGCAAAATAAGAACATAGAGGATATTACAGATTTTGATATGCTTTTGCAGAAAGTACGGATGAAATATAATATGCCTGCTATGGCAGCTGCAGTAATCAAAAGCGATGAGATTATGCATGCAGGAGTCTGCGGAATAAGGAAAATATACAATAAAAATAAAGTCTTAATTACCGATAGATTTCACTTAGGGTCCACTACCAAGGCAATTACTGCATTTTGGGCCGCAGGGATGGTCGAAAGCGGTGAAATCAGTTGGGAGACAAAAATTTTGGATGTTTTTCCCCACTGGAAAGATGATGCCTTAAAAACCTATTATAATATTAGCCTTTCCGACCTGCTTTGTCACAGAGGAAAGGTACAGGCTTTTACTTCTGCCAATGCACTTGCTTCCCTGCCTCATTTTGGGGGCGGACCAATGGAAAAACGTCGTGCATTTTCCAAATGGTTGTTGAAGCAAAATCCTGCAAAGCCCGGAAATGACGCAGGCTATGAATATTCAAATGCCGGCTATGCTATTGCTGCTGCCATGTTGGAAAAAGTCAGTGGAACCTCATGGGAAGAAGCAGTACTGAATGATGTTCTTGTTCCTATGGGTATTGATGCCGTTATTGGATGGCCCACAGATAATGACCCCGAACAACCCTATGGGCATCATTCCTCTAACCCGATGGATTCCAATCTCAGGGCGGTAACTTCTTCCAACATGTTTCAAATGGCAGATGTTATTGCGCCTGCCGGAAATCTGAGTATGTCGGTGGAAGACTATGCAAAATATGTACAGGCCAACTTGCAGGGAGTCAGAGGAAAAGATAATGTACTGAAAGCCGCAACCTATGAATACATTCATTATGGCAGAGAAAAATATGCTATGGGGTGGACAAGGTTATTAAGAAATGAAGTGAATATCAGTACACATGATGGCAGTGCAGGTACTTTTTATTCTCATACGAGTATTTTCAAGGAAAAAGATCTGGCAATTATTGTTTTTGTCAATGCTTCCAATATTTATGCAACCAAAGCTGTCTTTTCTTTAAAAAAGAGGTTGATGGAACTTTATGATATCAATTAGACCCTGTTTTTTTTTCTGTAAATTCATGAAATTTGTTATTTTCGCAATGCTAAATATGTCTTTTTGGCACAATAATTTGTTATATCATGTCTAAAGGGCATTTATATTTTGTCCCTTATTCTGCGTCTGATACTACTATTAAATGTAATACACCAACTTCTGAATATTAAATAGTTTTTTATGAAACAATTATCACACTTGTTTTATTTGTTGCCTCAGCTTCTGCTTGTCAGCTTTTGTTCTGCGCAAACTATGGAACTCCCCAAAATAAGTTCACAATATCTTACGCAGGGAAATGATTACGGTGCAGCACTTGTCATCGTAGATTACGATTACAAAAAGGCAAGTCTGATACTGGGAGGGAAACCTTTTGAATTTAGTCAGAAAAATCTATATGATTATCTTGATGAAAGGTATAAAAAACTGAATCAGGAAATTTCAAAACAGGCAAATATCAAGATAGAAGCACCAAAATATATGCCTGTCAGCTATCTTCAGGATATTTATGCCTGGATTCAGATTTATGGCAATCAGTATTTGCATCTTGCAATGTACGAATCTATGAGTCCCGATAAAAAACAATACCTCCCCCTCGATGTCTTACCTTTTAATAGATTGGAAGAAGCTTGTGGCTATTATGCTAAAAAGTCAGGAAAGTCGAATACTGCTATCGGAACCTTTACGGAGGTTCACCCTAATTCTCAATTGCTTACTACCGATAATTCAAAAGATATACAGCTAAGTAAAAAGGATATCCGTCCGAAACATTACATTCCTCAAAAAATGCTGCATATTGACCTGAAGGAAAAAAATGAAGTGATTTTCAAAAAGCAACAGGTAAATACAATGGTTTTGGGTTCTATGATTCAGAATGAACTGATGGAAAACTATAACAGCAGCTACAACAAAACCTCCCCTGAAAAACATCTTTGGCTGAACCTGAGGATGGAAAAAAAAGTTCCTTATCAGCAATATGCTGAAGTATTACTTGCCCTTCAGGAAGCTTTTCATTTGTATTGGGAGGAACTGGCTTATAATAAATATCAAAAAGCTTATCTGGAACTCGATGTTCAGCAACAATGGAATATCAGACAGGCGGCACCCAAATTAATCTCTCAGTACGATCAGATAGAACTGCAGTTTATTCAGGATAAATTATCCGAAGGTAGTCCTCAGTTATGGTTTGATGTCAAGTAAATTTCTGCAGATTTTTATTAATCAGACATCTTTTATATTTATCATTTAAATAAAACAATCTATTAATCTTTTCTTAAAAGAGATTAACAGGCAGAATAAATGCCCGCTTTCATCGAAAAAAAAAGACATTGGTCTGAAACCTATTTATGTTTGTTAGCAAAATAAATTGTACTATAAAAAAAGAATAATGAAAAAATCACTGCTGAATACTTTTGCTTTTATATTTATATGTCTGAACCTAAGTGCACAAACCTGTGAATACAAAGTAAACCTTAATAATGTTGAAGACGACGAACTTGAAATAGAGTTATTGGTCCCTCAGCTCAAACAAAAGGACCTCTATTTTCAGATGCCTGCGATGGTGCCCGGGACATATAGTGTGTATAATTTCGGCAGGTTTGTGTCAGATTTGCGGGCATTCGATACAGAGGATAATGAATTAACGGTGGAACATCCTGATGTAAACACCTGGAAAATTGTCAATGCAAAAAAAGCAGCAAAAGTTACTTATAGAATTGAAGACAGCTGGGACACCAAAAAAAGTAATGTGATATTTGAACCTGCGGGCACTAATATCGATGAAGACGTCTTTGTTTTTAACAATCATGGTATCTTCGGATATTTCCGAAAATACGAAAAACTACCTTTTAAACTTGTCATTGACCGCCCGAAGGAATTATTTGGAGGTACTGCCATGAAACGTAGCGGAGGGGATGAAGATACCGATATTTTTGAATGCGAAAGCTATAACAGCTTGGTGGATAATCCTATTCTCTTTGCCAAGCCCGATACGGCAACGATTCAGGTGGGGAAGACCTCTGTGCTCATTCATACCCATTCCCCCACAGGTATGGTTAATTCAAAAGGAATGATTGCCGATATAAAACCAATTCTTGAGGCGCAAAGAGCCTATCTTGGGGGGACTTTGCCGGTAGATAATTATGCATTTCTTATTTTCCTTAATAAGGAAGGAGATTTTTATCTGTCAGGTTCTGCCGGGGCTTTGGAACATTCCTACTCTTCCTTTTATTGTATGTTCGAAGGCGAGCAATCAGCTATAGGGCAGACAGTTAGAGATGTGGCTGCCCATGAATTCTTTCATATAGTGACCCCGCTGAATATACATTCTGAACAGATTCACGATTTTGATTTTATCAATCCCGAAATGTCAAGACATCTGTGGTTGTATGAAGGCGGCACTGAATATGCTGCACAGCATGTACAGGTCAAACAAGGGCTTATGCCTGTAGAGCAATTTCTGACAGCTATGAGTCAGAAAATGAGACAGGCAGATATGTTTGATGCTTCTATTCCTTTTACTACAATGAGTCTTACCTGCCTCGATGAAAATAAAACTCAATACGTAAATGTTTATTCTCAGGGGGCTTTGATAAATATGTGCCTTGATATGAAGCTCAGAATCCTTTCTGACGGTCAATACGGTACCCAAAAATTGATGCAGGACCTGGCAAAAAAATACGGCATCAATAAAGCTTTCAAAGACAAGAGTTTATTCAAAGAGATAGGAAAGGTGACAGGGTATAAAAAAGAAATGAAAGACTTCTTTGCCAGATATCTGGATGGGGTGGAAAAATTACCAATTGAAGAACTGATGTCTGAAATGGGTATTTCCTATCAGGAAACCGGTGTTGTAAATGAATTATCACAGTTCGGTTTTTCTCCTAATACCGGTATTACTTTTAACTTTCAGAAAAAATTACTTGAATTACTAGATGCTGGCCTCGACCCCTTTGGAAAAGATATTATTGGCTTTAAAGGAGGTGATTTACTCTACAAATGGCAGGGACAGGAACTCACCATGAAGACGGTTCAGGCTGTGCTGACGCAATATGCGATGACAGCTTCTGAAGGGGCTGAATTACAGGTGGTTGTCCTGAGGAAAAATGCAGAGGGAGAATATGAAGAGAAAGAACTGAAAGGGAAGCTAAAAGAAGTTCCTGTGGAAGTGAAACATGCTTTTACTATCAATTCAGAGGCTACTCCTGAACAGCTTAAAATGAGAAAGGCATGGATAGGGAATAGTCGTAAGTAGAAAGTCGTAAGTAGAAAGTAGAAAGTAGAAAGTAGAAAGTAGAAAGTCGTAAATAGAAAGTAGTAAATAGTAAATTTGCTTCGCAAATTTACTATTTACTACTTTCTATTTTCAGTTACTTTTGAGCAGCAACTTCTAATACCTTCTTTTTTTTCAAAGTAGGATTCTCTCTTTTGGTACGGGAATAAAGCGTCACATTTTTATCTGTCAGAAATCTCCAGTTTACGGCCACCCATGAATTATAGGAATGCAGGTGATCGTAGAATTCCGGTGCCATTTTCTTCAGTTCAGGTAATCTGCAACCTGGAATACGGGGAAAATCATGGTGTTCGTTGTGATAGCCCACGTTAAAGGTCAATAAATTCAAAGGCCCGTAATAAGAATAGGTTTCCTGGCCTTCCTCAAAAACATAATGTTCTGAAATGAAATGACCGGATGTCGGATGTAAGCCTCCGGCAAAAACCAAAGAAAGAAACAGATATAACAAAGCTGAAAGGGCAGCTTCGCCACTGATAAAAGTAGTGACACAATAAAAATAAGTGCTCATTACTGTAATCTGAAAGATAAAATTATAAACTACCCATTTATTTACTTTAAGTGACTTAACCATAATAGGACGCAGCGCATAAAAGAATATCTGAGAAACAAACCAGATAATTTTACCGATTAAGCCCTTGAAAAGCATTGCCTCTCCCAACGTTGGAATGTCTGTATCTTCTCCATCTTTTCCCTGATCCCAGTGATGAATACCATGGTAGTATTTGAAAGCCATAGCATAAGGCGCGATCATTGGAATATTGGCAAAGAATGACAATATGTTATTGTGTGTTTTTTTAACAAAGGCCAGGTCATGTGTTATTTCATGAACAGCGAGAAACATAGCATGAATGATGGTTCCACCTACAAAATAGGTTACCAATAAAAAAGGAATCCAGCCCAGTTGATAGCTCATTGCTGCAACAGTCATCTGTACCGTTACCCAGATAACGGTCCAATAACGCATGTTGGGATTGATCCCAAACAATTTAGATACTTCAGGGTGCGCTTTAAGAATATCCTGCCTGCGCTGAAAGTGAGGTTCCTTATCATCAGCCCAATAGAAATCGTTTTTTGATTTTTTTTGAGTAGCCATAGCTTTTTATTTTGATAATTAAAACATTAAACAATCTCTGCAAAAAAATTAATCATTTTATCCTATTATGGTGCAAAGATAAGTGATTAGTCTGTTCTTTGCTAACATTTGTCATTTTTGTTCATGTTTTTTATGAAAAAAGCTTTTCTGGGCTATCGGTGATTTACTAATATTTCTATTGTTTTAACTCTTTAAGTGATTTGTTTATCAAGTTATTTTATAAATTTATTGACACGCTTATTTACTTAAAACAAATAATTATGATTAGTCTTGGAGAATATGTATACGAAAAACCCAATTTTAACGATTTCCTTTCATATGTCAGTAAATATGAAGACCTGCCGGGACAGGTAAATAAAAAATATAAAGGGGAATGTCCACTATACTGGGCATTGGACGGAGAATTAGGTGAAGTGGCTGCATGGCTGCTTGATAATGGCGCAGAGGCCAATGCCAATTCCGTTTATGCTGCTGCTCAAAGAGGATTCTTTGATGTATTGAAAAGATTGATAGAAATGGGAGCACCTTATGAAGAATATTTTGCTGTGGGAGGCTTTCCGCCCTTGATTGCTGCCTGTTGTGAGTCGAGTAAATACTACAGAGGAGACCTGGAAGTTCATAAAACGGTTGACGGAAAAAAAGTGTTGGTTACTGACCAGGATGAAATAGACAAAATTGCAGGAAAGGACCGCTATGCTGGTTTTGGTAAAATTGTTCCTTATCTACTTGAAAAAGGCGCCAACCCAAATCTTTTAACTCAAAATAAGGACGGTCTGACTGCCCTTCATTGGTGTGCACATAAAGGGGGGGCGCATCTTGCAAAAATGTTGTTGGATGCTAAGGCAGATCCTAATCTTAAATCGAATGATGGTCTGATACCCCTGCACTATGCGGCAAGAGGAGATTGGAAAAATGAAGAAGCAAGGTTATTGATCGATCATGGTTCTGATATCAATGCACAGGAAAACTATGGCTTTACTCCCTTACATGAAGCGGCAGAAAATAAAAGTGAAAATGTATTGAGAATGTTGCTGGAAGCCGGGGCAGATACAACTATTGGTATTACGCAGGGATTTAGTCCCTATACATTGGGAGATACTGCCATCGATGTTGCTAAAAAGAAAAGATTTAATAAAATTTCAGCGATCTTTAAAGAGTATTCTTCCTGATCAGTCCCATATAGTCAGCTAACTGGTATAATTGGTTTTGTCGATGATGACTCCTCCACTTGTCAGGCCACCCCTTCGGTCAGTCAGGTTGAAGAATACCTGAGGGGAACATTGATATTTTGACCCAATACGATAAGCCCTTGGAAAAGAAAGGACGAAATTAAAATATAAAATGTATAGTTCATAAACACCTCTATCAAAGTTCGTCTAAAAATACAAGTCCGTCAAACTCTTCAGACTTAAAAGGCAGGTCAAGGCGGGGCTTCCTCAAATAGTCTTTTTTGTACATGTTAACTCGATAGTCGAAACGGGTAGGGTAATAATTCATATGTATTATTGTATGGGCAGCCTTGTGTTTCAGTGGAACTATTGCAGAAAGTATATCCCCTGCACTTTGGGTTTTACATTCTGCAATCATTCTGTCAACTTTTTCTTCATTGTATTCCGATGGTGTGAAACTAACGGAATTGTCTGAGGCGGAAGTAGGAAGGTCGCCATTTAGCCATAAAGAAACATGGCCTTGATAAGGGAAGGGGTCTATGGGTTCACAGTTTAACCACACATTAAAATGAACATGCGGGATGCCAAAAGGAAAGGTTATCAGGGCGTCAAGACCGCTATAACCTGAAAGGGCAATTTCCTGCCCCCGGTGAAGAATATCGCCTACTTCTACTAACTTGCGGGCAAGGTGTGCATAACAGGTCATCAGGCCATCGCCATGATCAATAAAGATCTTCAGCCCCCCTCGGTTGAACTCAGACATAATTGCCACTACCTCTCCTGCTGCCGCTGTACAGACTGTTGACCCCACAGGAATAGCAAAATCTGTCCCGTTGTGGCTGTCATAAGTAAGTCTTTTTCCTCTGTAATCCAGTACCTGAGTTTTTTTGACAGACCAGCCGTTTTCAATAGGGGTCTGCAGATGATTGACCAGGTTTGAAATGATGATTTGTCGTTTAATATAATGTTTGCCCATCCATAACCGGGGAGAGATCAGCGGGTGGTATTGTGAAAGAGATGACAACCCAAACTTTGATCCGGGTACATCTTTCTGGCCTAAAACGGCAATTTTTGCCTGGCTCAACCGTTCTTTAAAGGGAGAAAGGCCAATAGTTTCTTTCCAGAATTTAAGTTTTTGTCTATCCATTTATTCTTTATTATAACAAAATCATCTCAGTACTGATTTCTTCAATGTCTGTTTCGTGTAAACTTATAAAAAATATACTAAAAAAGCAAGATTGTAAATATAGGGCTATTATTACGCTTGGAGTTAAAAAAACAAACATAAGGAGATTGGTTTTATGGACAGTTTTTAGATTAGTATTTTTTTCTATTTCATTATCATTGTTTTATAAAGAATATGTTTTTAATATAAACTTTATATTAATTCAAAAAAAAACATCCAGTTAATTTGATTTAATTTATATAATTTTGTATTTTTATACAACGAGCAAATTTTTCTCCCCACCATTAACTGTTCATATTCTTTTCAATAATCAGGAATTTTATTTTTGAATATAACAGTACTCTGATAATTCAATAAGTTTGTAAAGTAATATAAGTTGTTCTTTTTATCATGAAGGAATAATATAGCCTTAGAAATTATATTTTATTTCTTCCATTATTTTATTCAGACTGCTTATTTTTCTTTTTTATTTATTTTTTGTCCTAATCATTTTAATTAAAACTAAACTAATACAACTAAATTATGGAAAAAAAAGTAAAAAGCTTTTGGGATGAACGTTGGGCAATTGTAAAAGCAAAGGCTCCTACCAAAACAAAAGATTATTATTTTTCTGATTACGGAAGATTGAAAAGTATTGATAAAGTAACTGAAAATGAATCTTTATTGAACGGTTCAAAAACTATTCAGAATTTCCTTCAGATTAACCTCAAATTAAAAGACAATGTGAGACAAGGTTTTTATGTCCATAAGTTAATCGGAGAAGAATTTGTTCCCAAAGAAAGAGACGATCAGAAATTCCTTATCCACTTAGACGGAGATAACTTTAATAATCATTACAAGAACCTGCAGTGGATGAGTCAAAGAGAGATGACGGATTTTCAGATCAAAAATGGTGTTTATCATCACGAAAATCGCAAGCGGTCTGTTAATTATAAAATGAATCCGACCAGGGTTAAATTGTTGAAGAAAAGGCTCAAAGAAGGGAAAACCAAAAAGAAAATTCTCGCTAAATCTTTTGGAATAACAGTTGAGCAGTTAAGGAAAATTGAGAAAGGGATTGATTGGAAATATGTGACGATTGACGATTGAGTTTCCTCTGATTCTCTTTAAATTTTTCTTTTTGTATAATAATTAATATTATCATCCTGCGTTCTTTTATTTAGATTTGAATTTATTAATTATTTACTGATCGGCATCTTATTATAATGCAAATAAAAACACCTGAAAATCGTATTTCATGGAGTGAAAATCTCTCTGCATGGCTAGTTTGGCAATATGCAGATGTTGTAAATGTTCTGAATGACAGACGGTTTTCTGCCAATGCGGCAAATTTTGAGCACCAAACTGTTCAGTTGCCTGTTGAAGAAGATGTTTCTTCTTCTGACCATGAGCTTGTCAACAGGATTCAAAAGCCACTTCTATGGTCAGGAGAACAAATGCGACAGATTGTTGAAAACAAATGCCTTAGTCTGAAAAAAAAGAATAGTTTTGATTTGCAAAAAGACCTTATTACTCCTTCTTGTAACATTCTTACTTTACTTTTAACGGGTTGCGATGTGAAGGGTTCCGAAGCTGAAAAATTGATTGAAAATGCGCAGACGGTTTTCATTAATGTCAGCGATCATGGACGTAAAAAAGCAGAGAACGCAACGGTCGAATTATCAAATTTTTTTTTGCACCACATTAATTTTCTCAGGGAAAACCCCGGAGATGATTTTGTCAGTATTTTCGCAAAAAGCAATCAACCGGTACATGTCCTCTTGTCTCCCGTCATTCAGATGTTTGTAGGTTTGTCTACTTCACTTCCTTTATTGTTGGGGAATATCATGCTTTCCCTTTTGGAAAATCATGATCAGGCAGAACGATACCTGAAATCGCAAAAAGCTTCAGTCAGCGAATTATTGCGTTATGCCGGACCTGCACAGATAGTGTACCGGCTTGCATTGCAACATGTTGAAATTGGAGGTCATCAATTCAGAAGGGGGGATCGTCTTGGTCTTTTGTTATCCTCTGCCAACAAAGACAAAGATGTTTTTATAAATCCCGATATCCTTGATTTAGAAAGAAAGGCCGTAGCACATTTAAGTTTTGGTAAAGGGATACATGCCTGTTTAGGTGCACCGGTTATACGCAAGGCAGTAGAAATTATCCCTTTTAGTATTTTATCGTGTTTTAAGGATCTGAAAGTTGATATAGCGAATATATCATGGGGCGGCAGTCATACAATCAGTGGAATTACAGTACTGCCGGTTTTAAAAAACATCAATAATCTTTAGAAACGATCCCCCGTTTTGTGGAGTTATTTTTCTGAAATAATAAAAAAACCTTATCTTAACAACAATTAATAATATTTGTATAAACAGCTGAACTCTAAAAAGGAATAATAATTGCCTTATTCTCAATATTAATATTATTTCATCACTTTTACAGCTGCTAAACAATCATTCTGTTATGAAAAATATTTTCCTGCATCTTTGTTTTTCCATGTTTTTTGTTTTTTCTGCCTGTACTGATGTTGCTGCAGATTCTGGTAGAATAATCAATTCACCATATTGCAATTCTTGTAATCTTACTGACTACATTCCTGCACCTGAAGGCTTGAAAATAACCTATGAAGAATTTATAGAAAAAATGTCCTATTATCTGGATATGATGAAAGAGGATGAAGAATTTACAAAGGAAGAATATATAGAAATAATACTGATAGACAATACTTATTTCTTGTTTATGAGTAAATCAAACCCACGATATAAAATAAATACTCACAAAGACTATCTCGATTTTTTACAACATTATATGGAGGATATCCTTAAGGTACTTGATGCAAAGGAACAGGGGTGTAATGGTGGTTTTTACTCAAAAAAACACAATCTTTGTATTGGGGGGACGGCCCCTGATAAAAACTCTGTCTATGAAATTATTGATTAATTGTCTTTTTTAAATTTATATCAACAGGTTGCGCTAAGATATTGATTTTCATTATGTTGCGAAATAGTTTGAGGCCGGAGCTATAAGAGCCTGCCCCTTTTTTGTCCATGATATGATTGTAGCAAAACCCTTGTGGAAACAGAAGCTTGACTGCCTTGAAAGTACAAGGAAAATAGGCTTTATTTTCTTTTTATAAGGAGAAGCGGACGTTAAGGAAACTGCAGGCCTTTTTAATCCTTATTTTGAATAGTAGTTTACCGTTAAATAAAAATAAAATCACTGATTTCAATTTACTGAGATGACTTAAGAAGTTTCGTCGGAAACTTCTTTGTATCTATATCTGTCACTTGATTATTAAATGTGAACTTAATAAACCTCCCTTTGTGAAAATAACCCTTTTTTATGTTTTGTGTCAAGTATAGTTAACTAATAATAGTTAAATACACTTATGTTCTCTAATGGGTGTTTTGAATGATACATTAGGGGGTGTTTTTTTTGATTGTATTTGTTAGGGTCTTTTTTTAAGATGCTAATTTTGCACTGAAATACAATGTGTTATTGATATAATGGCCTAAGACTTAAAAATATCAGGACTTGTTTTAGTTGCTTTGGTTTGTTTTACTGTCGCTTGAAATGAACAAAATTATATATTTTGAATGAGGCTTGCGAACTATTTTGTAAATGAAAAATTTGTAAGCTTTAAATATTTAATTACCTTAGGCAGGTCAATACCCACCTTGATTCTTAATTTGAATATTTGTTTTCATACTCTTTGTTATGATTTAATACAATAATCCCTTCTGTATTTAATTTTGAAAATATTTTTTGTCTTTTTTAATCACAAAATTATCCTTCAATCGTTTTTTATGTAAATCTAACCTGTTGAATGTTTTTTTTTGATATTAAAAAACAAAATATAATTAAAATTTATTTGCAATGAAAAAAAATCTCCTGATTGTCCTTTGTGTTATTTTTTACCACTATACTTATTCACAGTATTGCACATCGGGAGGGGCCTTATCAAACATAGATTCTAACACGGAAAGTGTAAATCTTATTGGTTCCGGTGGAAGTGCTATTGTGTATACAGGTTGTCCGGGAGTAGTCGGAGTTGAGGATCAGACGGCAGGTCAACAGGTTGTGTTAAATGTTGGGAATAGCTATGTTGCTTATGTGCAATTCGGAACCTGTGGAGATAATTATGCCGGTTTTGGAGAAGCATGGATAGATTTTAACAATAATCAGATTTTTGAAACTACTGAATCGATAGGTTCCTGGCAGGGAACCCCGCCTACCTCACTGTCTGCCTTTAATTTTACTGTGCCTTCAATGGCAATAAACGGAAATGTCAGAATGAGGGTCATGCAGAGTGAGGATGCTACTAGTTTGCCTTTAGATCCTTGTGCTACTTTTAATTGGGGGTCAGTAGTTGATTTTTCTGTTTCATTGCAAAATGGAGTCGGCTGTGCAGGATATTATGGGGACAACATTGCCGATGCCATTGAAGTAGCTGCCTATCCTTATGCTGATACAAACAGTACGGCGGTCTGTTATTCCAGTTATTCTTATGTTTACAGTTCCCCTGATGTGTTTTATCTGGCAGTACTTGACCCCACTAAAGATTCTTTAAAAGTTTCCCTTTGCGATTCAGATTTCGACACGCACCTTTCTATTCAAAATACTTCAGGAGACGTTATTTTTTATAATGACGATCATGCAGCTTGTTCACCGCACTCGGAAATCCTTTTCCCTACCTCCGGACTCGATAGTGTTTATATAATTGTAGAAGGCTGGAATTACCTTACAGGGAATTATATTCTGACTATTGATCACGATTATACGAATTCCGTTTTACATCTTGAGAATTTACCTGAAAATAAACATACTTATACTGTATATCCGAACCCGGCTGTCAATAGAATTCATATTAAGGATGTTTTGCCTGAATCGATAGATGTTTACTCTGTTTCCGGAAGTAAAATGCAAGTACATGGACAGAATTCATCTTCTGTTGATATTTCGGTATTGCCTGCAGGAATCTATCTGTTAGAGTTTGTTTATAAAGGGCATTATTTCAGAGAAAAATTTGTAAAACAATGAAACTCCTACTTTCATTACTATTTATTTTAATCACCTTTCAGATCAGTATTGCTGATTCTACAACCTGGGTTCAAAAAGCCAATATGGAAGCAGTTGCCCGTCACCGATGTAATGATTTTGCTATTGGCCATAAGGGTTATTTTGGTCTGGGGCATCATAATTCTGTTGCCGGAGTAAATAATGTATTTTCAGATATCTGGGAGTATGACCCTGCCACTGACAGCTGGACACAAAAGGCAGATTATGGTCAGGGTGAAATTTATCATGCCTTTGATTTTGTTATTGGCAATAAGGCCTATATTGGCTGCGGACGAAATTCCGGAGGCACACAGTTCAGGGCGATGTGGATGTTTGACCCTGTTGCCAATACCTGGACTAAAAAAGCAGATTTTCCGGGTTCAGCCCGTTCCGGTCCCAAGGCCTTTGTTATTAACGGAATTGCCTATGCAGGGTCAGGAATTGCAAATTTCGGCTCAGATGATAATGCTTTTTATGCCTACAACCCAATCACAGATAACTGGTCTCAGAAAGCAGATTTTCCTGGAAGTATTAGAAATGACGGAGTTGCATTTTCTATTAATAATATTGGTTATTATGGTACCGGTAACGGTGACCTTGGTTCCTCAAAAGATTTCTATGCCTACAACCCACAGACAAATACATGGACACAAAAGGCAAATGTTGGCCTTATTAACAGGGGGGCTGCAATAGGCTTTGTAATCAATAACCTGGGGTATATTATGACCGGAGTAGGTTTTGGGATGGACTTTAATGATGTGTGGGAGTATAATCCACTGACAAATACCTGGTTGCAGATTGGAGATTTCCCCGGAACCAAAAGGCATTTTATGGCTTCATTCGTTATTATGGACAAAGCTTATTGTGGTTCGGGAACAAGCGGAATTAATTTTAACGATTTATGGGTTTTTAATTCAAAGTTTAAATCTTCCTCTAAAAGAAATTATGACTCCAATGTAATATATGATTATTCAAATGGCAAAATATATATAAAATCTGATAAGGATTTAGTAGCTGAAGATTTGGATAATCCTCTGACTTTAAAAGTACTGAATACTGAGGGGCTGTCACTTAAAGTTTTTCCTTTTCAGGGAAAGATAACTTCTTTTGATTATACTGACCTTCCTAAAGGAATTTATTTTTACCAGATTCACAGCGATCAAAAGATGCTTCAGTACGGACGTTTTGAAATTTTATAGATAAAATGTAATATGAAATCAACTTTTATTTTTTTATTCCTCCTCTTTGTTTCTGAATTGTCTGCTGCAGATCAATGGGAACAGAAAGCTAATTTCGGTGGAATAGGCCGACATAGGGGAACCGCCTTTTCTATTGGCAATAAAGGCTATATGGGCTTCGGACATATTAACTCAGTAGTAAATATTGCTTTGGCTGATTTTTGGGAATATGACCCTGCTACAGATACCTGGACTCAGAAAGCAGATTTTGGAGGTGGTAACCGCTACCATAATCTGGTATTTGGAGTAGGTGGGAAAGGGTATTCAGGCGTCGGAAGAGATGAAAGCAATACTTATTCTGACTTTTGGGAATACGACCCGGCTACAAATGTATGGACTCAGTTAAATGACTATCCCGGCGGCGCTTTATTGGGGCCTTTGGCTTTTATAATTGACGATGTTGCTTATTGTGGCCTTGGAACTGGGTCAAATACTACCTTTTACAGATACAATCAGTCAAGTGATACCTGGACTACCTTAGGGAACTTTCCTGGTCCTACAAGAAGTACCGGAGTGGCTTTTTCTATTGATGGGAAAGGATATGTAGGAACTGGCAGTGGTGCATTTGGAACCGGCAATGATTTTTGGGAATACAAACCTTCTACAGATCAGTGGTTTCAGCGTGCAAATGTTCCGGGCTTGCCAAGGCAGGGCGCTACAGGTTTTGCCTTAAACGGAAGGGGATATATTTTTTGTGGGAATGACTGGAATGAAAACTTCAAAGATGTATGGGAGTTTAATCCTGGCAGCAATACCTGGAAACAGATAGATAACTTTCCGGGTACTGCAAGGCGTTTTATGCATTCATTTGTCATTCACGATAAAGGGTATTGCGGAACAGGAACCAATGGAGTGAATTTCAACGATTTCTGGCGCTTTGATCCACAGGGTACTCCTGAAGGACAGTTTCTACGGGAATATGTTCAGGTAAATGTCTTTCCAAACCCTTCGGTTGAACATATCAACTTTGAATTACCTGCCAATATTTCAGAAAAATATTCTGATATCACTTTAAGCATCACAGAAACATCAGGAAAATTAATTCATCAGGCATTGTTGTCTGAAAATAGCTATAGATTCAACAGAGATCAGCTAAGAAACGGGGTGTATTTTTATCAGATAAGCGCCTCAGAAGAACTTATTAAATCCGGGAAATTTTTATTTCAATAAATTATGAAAAATTACTTATACTTATTCGTTTTACTGATATTCTGCTCCCCCTGTTTCGGGCAAAGCGGAAATTTATGGTCAAAAACCGACGACTTCGGTGACGGACAACGCGAAAGGGCCGTAGGATTTACACTCAGGGGAAGGGGCTATGTAAGTTGTGGCCTTGATACTGCCGATCAGGTCAGAAATGATCTGTGGGAATTTGACCCTGCCTCTGCAAGCTGGACACAAAAAGCCAGTCTTCCGGCAGTTGGACGCAGAAATGCTGTCAGCTTCGTTATTGGAGATTTTGCCTATGTAGGAACAGGAGTTGATCATGCAGCGGCTCCTATGGGAAATATTCTCAGGGATTTTTGGAAATATGACCCTTTCTCTAACAGCTGGTCTGCTATTCCTGATTATCCGGGAGGGGGGTCCGGTGGCGTTTATTTTGCAACCGCATTTTCTATTGATGGAAAGGGCTATGTTTGTGGAGGTAAAAGAGCTCCTGATACCTATTCTGCCAGTCTTTATGAATACAAACCTTCCGCCAATCAATGGAGTCCTAGGGCAAGCTTTCCCGGAGGTCCACGATATCAGCTTGCCTCTGTTGTGGGAGGAAACAAAGCTTATTTAGGATTTGGTACAGACGAGGATATTCACCGCAGAGATTGGTGGGAATACCATCCCGGTACTAATATCTGGACACAAAAGGGAGATTTTCCTAATACCGGTAGAGCAAACCTGGTTACTTTTACCATTAACGGTAGGCCACATGTAGGAATGGGGTCGGACGGTGGATATAAAAATGATCTTTGGGAATATGCCCCTTCAAATGATACCTGGATAATAAGAAGAAACTTTCCGGTATCCGGACGAAAATATTCCGCTTGTTTTGTTATCAATAACAGGGCTTATGTAGGTTTGGGGAAGGCAGCTACAGGTTCTAAAAGAAGCTTTTATGTCTATTTGCCTTATGGGGAATAACTTAATTGAGTTTTTAAATTCAGACACAAAAATTATTAATTATTTGTAATATGAAACAGTCAAAATTACTACTATTTCTTGCCGCTTTTATTTTTTCCGCCAATGCTTTCTCACAGGATGTATGGACAATGCGTGATTCTGTGAACGGCCCGGGGAAAAGTGCCTCTACTGCATTTTCAATAGGATTGAAGGGTTTTATAGGCTTTGGGTTGGCAGATAACGGATACAAAAGAAGTTTATATGCCTATGACCCTATTCAGGATGATTGGGACAAAATGGAAAGCCTGGGTGGAATAAGTGGTGGTGGTCTCGAACGGGTTTCCCCGGTTTCGTTTGTCATTAACGGAAAGGCCTATGTTGGTCTTGGAAATGGCAATAATCCTTATTTTAAAGATTTGTGGGAATATGACCCTGCTACTAATTCATGGACTCAAAAAGCTGATTTCGCCGGAACCGCCCGTCGGCAGGCGGTGGCCTTTGCTATTGACAGCCTTGCCTATGCAGGAACCGGACTTGATGCCAATGGTTATACTTCTGATTTCTGGAAATACAGCCCTGCTACCAATTCATGGTCCTCTGTTGCCGCCTTTGGCGGGGGTAACAGAAAACAGGCTGTAGGTTTTGCATTGGATGACAAAGGCTATGTTGGAACAGGTGACAATGGTTCTTTTTCTAAAGATTTCTGGCAATATGATCCTGTTGCGGATTCCTGGACAGCAATTGCTGATTTTCCGGGGACTCCAAGGTATGCGGCTACGGCAATTGCAGCTTATCCTGATGCCATTGTAGGCTTGGGCTATGATAACACCCTGGAGTTTGTAGCAGATCTATGGCGTTATAATGCTATTACTGATACATGGGTGCAACTGGCGGATTTCCCCGGTGGTGCACGGTCTAATGCTGTTGGGTTTGTTATTCAGCGACATGCTTATTTGGGTTGTGGATATAGTAGTAATGGTGATTATCTTGATGATTTTTACGAATATGGAAGCCTTATCAGTGTAGATAAAATTGAAGGAGAACAGAACCTCTCAAGTACGGTATTCCCTAATCCTGTTTCTTCAGAATGTATTATCGGAATTGATGGAATTCACAACAAAGAACTATCTTTGGATATTCATAACCTAACCGGGCAAACTGTTACTTCCAGGTTTGGAATTAAACAGGTGGATTATCATAACCCAAGGTTTCGGTTAACTACCTCTAACAACCCTGAGGGGCTCTACTTTTACAGTATAAAGGAACAGGGAAAACTATTAAGAAGCGGACAATTTACAATTTCTGAATAATGACAGTCAGGTACATTTATTTTATTTTATTTATCGCTATGCTTTTTTCCTGTACAGAAGAAATTCCTGTACAAGATAATCCTGCAGATACTACAGGAAAAGAATCTCCTGTCGTGGTGACTACTCCTGCAAATGTTCTGACAGTGGAAACAATGAATAGTGAAAACGGATGGGGATATAACATTCTCAAGGATGGCAAGCCTTTTATACGTCAGGCCAATATTCCTTCTATTCCCGGAAATAAGGGCTTTGATTCTGAAGAAAAGGCAAAAACGGTGGGGAATTTTATACTATTTAAGATTCAGAACGGGATTATGCCGCCTTCCACGAACAGAACAGAACTCGATAGCCTGGGAGTTCTCTGAAGTATTTGGATAAATTATTTTGCATTATTCTTTTAATCCTTCATCTTTGGATCAGTAAATTTATGTAATCAGGCAAAATTAAACATCATCCTTCAGTATGGATAAGACAAAAAGCAACAGGATTTACAACATTCTGCTAGTATTGTGTTCCTCTGTATTTCTCCTATACTTTTATGGACCTGTCCTCTTCTCTCCCAACGATTTTTTGTTTACTACTTATGGAGATGGCTTTAGTCAATATTTCAATTTTACCTATTATATAAAACACAACCCCGGGTATTTTGACTTTACAGGTACAAACTATCCTTATGGTGAGCATTATTTCTTTTCTGACGGACAACCTTTTTTTGCTGCATTTCTCAAAACACTATATGGGGTTTTTCCTTTTATTGGTGATTACACTATAGGGATATTGAATTTCTTTGCCTTATTCTCACTGTGGGCAACCCCTTTATTATTGTTTTCTATACTTCGTCGTACAGGGGTTCATCCTCTGTTGGGAATATTTGGTGCTATAGGGATTACGGCTCTAGAACCGCAGGTTTTCAGGATGTTGTCCCATTTTTCACTTTCATACAGTTGTGCCATTCCACTCACATTATATTTAATGATGCGGGTTGCAGAACAGAAAAGAGTAGCACTTTGGGGGTTATTACTGATGCTATCCAATACAATCTGGATTTTTACGCACCCTTACCTAGGGCTGATGTGTTGTTTGCTGACAGGTTCAGTATGGTTTTTTCACAGTTTATGGAACTTCAAAAAACTTCTGAAGAGTATAAAAAATTATATTTTCCCTTTACTCACAGTACTCCTTCCTGTACTTGTTTTTCAGACGGTAGTTAAACTTACTGATACACATACTGATAAGTCCGGAAACGTTTACGGAATTTTCACTTTTTGTGGTGAACCGGATGATGTCTTTATCCCAAATCATCCTCCTCTGAAGCCTGTTGTTGACTCGATGTTAAACAGCCCTTTTGAACAGAATTGGGAGGGCTGGTCCTATGTAGGGCTGACCACTATTCTGACATTTTTACTGGCTGCTTTGGTATGGCTTTTTATGAAAATACGCAGGAAACCCACCTCATCAGCAAAGTCTGTGCAACCTTTGGTCTGGATCGCCTTCTGTGCCTCTGTTCCTCTATTGTTTTTATCCTGGGCATTGCCTTTCAGGTTTTTTCCTGATATGCTGGATTATGTTACAATAATAAAGCAGTTTCGTTCTTTGGGACGCTTTGCATGGCCTTTTTATTATGTTTCCACTATTTGCAGTATTTACCTGATCAATATAGCTTTTCATTATCTGGAAAGTAAAAATCAAAAAATACTGGCATTTCTTATTATCATTCCGGGGCCTCTGTTGTATTGTATTGAGGGCTATGAACCACACCGGGAAGTATCAACAACAATCTCAGGTTGTTCCAATTTATTCTCAGAAGAATTTCGTCCGGAGATTTATAAAAAAGGATTTGCAGAAATAGACCCCGATAAATATCAGGCAATACTTCCCCTGCCTTATTTTTATCAGGGGTCGGGTAATTTCTTTAAAAGACCTAAAGGGGGGAGTATGCATATGGCAATGCTTAGCTCTGCCTATCTTGGATTGCCTACAATGAGTGCTATCTGTGCAAGAGGCGATGTATGGGAAAGTCGCAACCTTCTTCAAATTATTTCTGCTCCTTTTTACAATAAAAAAATTGCTGCAGATATGCCTTCCGACAAACCTGTATTAATAGCCCGTTCAAATAAATATGAACCTGTGTCTCATTGGGAACAATGGATTCTCGACAGAAGTCGCTTCATTGTATCCGATGAGGATGGCCATAGTTTTTATGAGTTAAAAATCAATGATTTATTTGATAATCAATGTAATAATATCCTCAAGGAGTTTGAAGAGCGCAGACCTTCACTCTTTAAAAAGAACGGTTGGCTGCTACAGGATAGTACTGCTTACATTGTACATGAAGATTTTGATAGTCTCGAGTCTATACATACTTTCAGAGGCGCAGGAGCTTTTGACTGTCCGAAAACAGGTAGTCATATGATTAAGGAATTTGCAACTTCACCTGAAAATGAATTCTCCGATCAGGAATATCATATGAGAGTCTGGGTTTATAACGGTGAGATGGATGTTATGAACTATGTCTTTTTTGTTACAAAAGGCTTTGATGGTACGGCCTTGCACGACCTTAATGTCAGCAGACCCGATGAAGCAACTACTATAAATGGCGACTGGTCGTTAATAGAATTCAGCTTTGTGGCTCCTGCCGGGAAATACCAAAATATTCAAATCAGTTCCTACAGCAGTCTCGACTCAAAGCTAAGGATCTATATAGATGACCTGGTGGTTTACACCAAGCCCGGATCCGTTTATAAGGTTATAGAAAGCGAAGATGGGAAGGTAAAAGAATTGATTTATAACGGACATCAGATTATCAGACAACCTGAGTAAGAATCTGAAACTACCTGTTTCGATATCAGTTATTTTAACTGATAGTAAGCAGGATGAAAATTCATTAAAATTTAGAAAGATATGTCAATCTTTCTTTTTAATTTAAGCTCCTTCTTCCTCTTCTTTTTTATATAAAATCAATTAAAAGAAGTATTTTATTGATCAATAGTCATAAAATAGCATATAGATTAGCAGTATTTTATACTTTTTGGTACTTTAGTGGCTATATTTAATAGTCTATATTTTTATACAATGTTGTATGCTCAAAATCAGTATAGAAAAAGTAAATTTTCAAATAAATGAAACCTAGAATTTTATTGTTGGGGAAGAATGAGGATAGTTTAGATTTGTTGGAAAAAAACCTTTCCAAATATAAGCAATCGATCATTAAAGTTAATTCGGAGACCAAAACTACTGAACTTCTCAATCAGAACAAAAAAGATCTAATAATTATAGATACAAGCTTTACCCTTCAGGAACGGAAAAAATTATTGGTGAAAATTAATACCATCAATAGAAAAGCTGCTTTTCATCTTGTCGGCAGACAGGATACAAGTGCCGTTCAGGATATGTTGTCTTTTGTAAAGGATAATCTTAATGAATTCAATCAGGTTTCTGTGGGAAAGTAAATGAGCATACAACAGCCACATCTAAAAAACCAGGTAAACTAAGATATTTATTATTATTTCTTTCGAAAATTAAAAATATCACGAAAGCAAAAAAATACGTTTTTGATTTTTTTGTAATATTTATTAGTATAACTTCTTCCTTCGCATTAACAGAATTTGCCAAGAAAAGACTGCACAGAATAGAAACCGTAACGGCATTAAAAGCTGTTGCGGCTGATTTGGTTATTGATACTTCGAACTATTCTAAAATAATAAATAAACTTACCAATGTAGAACCCGTATTGCTTGAAGCAATGAACAGAAATGTTCAGGCAGACAGTCTGGAAAAAATGAAAAAATTATTGGAAGCATTAAGGGCTTATCACGGCATTGGTGTTCAGAAATATGGATATCATTACCTTTCCAATAATATTCGTAATCCTAAAATTCATGTCAAGGGGCTGCTTCATTATATAGGAATGTACCACGAGACAACAAGTAAGGATGGAAACTTTGGAGGATTCAATAAGGATTATTATGATATTTCTTTTGAAAACCACAAAAAACTATTTGAGTATTTTCCAAATTATCTGCACCCTGATACTGCTGTCGCAAATCAGGCTATTCTTGATGGTGCAGATGCCTTCCTCGAATCTAATTATTGGAAAGCAAGGATAAGTCTGACCTACAGACAGATACACAAGTATAACCTGCCTGTTTATCTTCATACTAAAGAATTATGTGTAAAGATTCTTAATAAGATAAAAGAGGAAATACAGTATTAACTATCTGAATCGGGTATTTACTTAAATGAGGCTTCCCGTTCTATTTCTTTTGTTCTTTTTGTCTAAACCGGAATACATGAAAAATGCTATTTTCTCCTTATTGTTCTTTTTTTTCTTTTTAACAATAATTTCAGCACAGAAAAGAGCAATTGACCATCCTGATTTTGATTCATGGAATCGCATTGCAGGAAATAAAATATCAAATGACGGGAATTGGATAATATATCATCTGAAACCCGGTAAAGGAGACCAAACCCTGAAAATTACGGATAAAAAAGGGGAGGAGTACGCTTCTTTTGAACGAGGTGTGAAGGCAGAATTCTCCTATGATTCCCGCTATGTGGTTTTTTTGATAAAACCCCACATGGATTCTGTAAATGACCTTAGAAGAAAAAAGATAAAGAAAAATAAACTCCCCAAAGATACGCTCGCAGTTTTTGACCTGAAGAAAAAAAGCCTGCACAAAATCCCCCGTGTCTTATCTTTTTCTGTCCCCGAAAAATGGAATGGCTGGATAACTTATAAAGCTGCAGCTATACTTCCTCCGCCCAAAGACACGGCAAAATCTGATAGTACGGTCACAAAGCCAAAGGTCAAAAAAAAGAAAGCTAAAAAAGTCAATAAAGAAAATGGTTTTCATATAATCTGGCACAATCTGAAAAATCAAAGTGAAGATACACTCAAATATGTGCTGAATTTGAGCATTGCCCAAGAAGGTAAATTCGGATTATACCATACTTCGGGAACTGATTCCTCTTATCTGGAAGGGGTGTATTACTATAGTGTAGAAAAAAAGGCCTCCATTCCGCTCTGTCAGAACAAAGGAAAATATTATCAGCTGGCACTCGACAAAGAAGGCAAACAGGCAGCCTTTGTTGCCGACCTCAGCCCTGAAAACGATCAGATAAGAAATTATCAGTTGCGTTACTGGAAATCCGGAGAAGATTCGTCCAGGGTAAAATTAGAAAATGGGAATGATTTTTTTCTAAAAAACTGGAATTTAAGTCAGAACGGAAAGGTCTATTTTTCTGAAAATTCTGAGCG